>NZ_JBSGBK010000007.1:0-181262 GCF_053601215.1 Amycolatopsis sp. NPDC004772 | reverse complement strand
CCCAATGTGGCGTTGGGTGCGTTGGACGCACCGAACGCCACATTGGGTGCGTCAGACGCACCGAACGCCACATTGGGGCGCTTTCGACCCTGGTCAGCCGCGGTCCTCGATGCGCGCCCGGACCGCTGCCGCGTAGGTGTCGACCGCCGTGGCCGCCGCGGTCAGCTCGCAGGGGCCGTCGATCAGGAGCCTCTTCGCCGGGATGTACGCCTGCTCGATCTCCGGGTCGCCCACCAGCCCGTGCTCGCGGGCCAGCTCGAGGTCGCCCGCCAGCCGGGCGCGCAACTCCTCGCGGCGGGCCACCAAGCCGTCGAGGACCGCTCGCTGCCGGCGGCCGTCCTCGACGGCCGGGGCCACCGCGTGCTCGTGGCTGTCGATGTGGCGCTCGACCCACTCCGCGTCGCCGTCCACCTCCGCCGAACGGAGCTGCTTCAGCGCTCCCTTCAGCCTCTGCGCCCGGGCCGGCAGCATCGCGACACCCGTGAAGCGCGTCGCCACGCGCAGCTGGTAGGCCTCGATCTCCGCCAGCTCCGCCACCGCCTGGGTCAGGACCTCCAGGCGGCCGGCGAGGTCGTCCGGGGCCGGGCGGGCCTGGCCGGTGCTCGCCCGGACCGCCGCCACCCCCGGCGACGACTCCTCGCGGAAGCCCAGCAGGAGGCGGAGCCCCAGCTCGGCCGCGCGGCCGGCGAGCGGGGCCAGCACCTCGCCGACGAGCCGGTCGGGTTCCGCGGAGTCGTCGATCGCGTCGACGACCAGCGTGCGGCCCGCGACACCCCCGGTGAGCCGGTCGGCGATGCGGTGGCGGACCGCGTCCGCCGTCCGGCCGGTCGCGTCGACCGCCAGGTCCACGCTGCCCGGAGGCGGCATCTGGCCGAACGCCGGCGGCAGGCCGGGCACGCCGAGGGAACGTTCCCGGTCGGCGAGCACGATCCCGAACCGCAGCGCCGCCGCGACGGGCGAGCCGGCCTCGCCGGTGTCGACGACCCAGACCGTCCCCGGCTCGGCGTTGGCGAACCAGTCCGCGACGCGCTGCACGAAGGAGACGTCGACCGCTTCGCCGACCGGGCGCGA
This sequence comes from Amycolatopsis sp. NPDC004772, assembly GCF_053601215.1. Taxonomy (NCBI): domain Bacteria; kingdom Bacillati; phylum Actinomycetota; class Actinomycetes; order Pseudonocardiales; family Pseudonocardiaceae; genus Amycolatopsis; species Amycolatopsis sp. NPDC004772. Next base: position 180,191 of record NZ_JBSGBK010000007.1, on the reverse strand, counting down.
GAAGCTCGCGTCGACCGCCGGGCTGCCGGACGTCCAGATGCTCAGCTGGGGCAGGTGCCCGAGCATGGTCTCGACCGGCACCATCCAGGTGCCGGTGTCCTTGCCGACGACCATGCCGACGACGTGGCCGGTCGCCTCGTCGATCACCGCCGTGCCGCCGAAGCCGGGACCGAGCGGTTCGGCTTCGGCCGTGCGGAAGAGGCGGACCCATTCGCCGCCGGTCTGCTCGGGGCCGCCGAGCCGGGCGTGCGTCCAGCGGCCGACCGAGCCCGGCGGGAACCCGAACGCGCGGACGAGCTGGTGCTCCCCGAGGGGCATGCGGTGCAGCGGGGCGCGGAACACGCGGGATTCGGGGCGCTCCAGGCGCAACAGGGCGAGATCGCCGTGGCCGCCGCCGTCGGAGGGCACCCAGCAGCCTTCGACGACGGTGGCGGCGCCGGGCATGGCTTCGGCCAGGCCGACGAAGTCGACGCTCAGCGCGGCTCGCGGGCCACCCGCGGTCTCGACGACGTGCGCGCTCGTGAGCACGTGGTACTCGTCCAGTACCGTGCCCGCACCGCACACCCGGCCGAGTTCGTCGTGCAACCGGACCCGCCAGCGTCGTCGCTCACGCTCGAACCCCATTCGGCGGACCCTACGCCGTGATCGCCGCGCGCCGCCGCCGACCTCCCTACCCAGCGGTAATGGCTCACCCGAACGGAGTCATCCGTTCGGCACATCGCAGGATCACACTGCGCCGAACACGCGGCTCCCGGGCGCGGCCGGGTCGTCGCCGGCCCAGAACTCGAACCAGTGCCCGGAGAACTCCTCACGGGACAGGCCGCCGTCGCCGTCGGAATCGAGGAGGGCGAAGACGTCCCCGGACGGCGTGCCGACCCCGTTCCAGGCCGCGATGAGGCGGTCGTACTCGGCGGCGGAGATGACGCCGTCGCCGTTTTCGTCGACCGCCTCGAACATCGCCTCGGCCGTGCCGGTGACCGCGCCCGGCATCGCCGGCAAGGCGTCGACGACCTGGAGCACCTGGTCGAGACTGACCCGGCCGCCACCGCCGGCGGCCGCGTCGAGGGTGCTCCACCAGCCCATCATCACGGCGATGAGCTTCTGCCCGTCCGGGGTGCCCGCGTCGGTGCCGCGGAGGTCGAGCCACCGCGCGGTGAGCGCCCGGAAGTCGGTCTCCGTCAGGAACCCGTCGCCGTCGGCGTCCATGGCGCCGAAGACGCCGGAGATCTTGCGCCGCTGGAAGTCACTGGCCATGGCGCCCAGCATCGTCGCGGCGCGGGACGCGCGACGACGTCCGCCCGAGTACTTCCGCGTCACGACCCGGTGATCCGAGCCGTGACGCCGAGTGACCAGGGTTCAGTGCGCGGCTTCGTTCCACGACCGGCCGTAGCCGACCGAGACCTCGAGCGGCACGGCCAGCGCGTACGCCGAGCCCATGCCCTCGCGCACCAGCTTCTCCAGCTGCTCCTTCTCCCCCTCCGCGACCTCGAGCACGAGCTCGTCGTGGACCTGCAGCAGGATCCGGCTCTTCAGCTTCGCCTCGACCAGCGCGCGGTGGACGTTGAGCATCGCGACCTTGATGATGTCGGCCGCGCTGCCCTGGATCGGGGCGTTGAGCGCCATCCGCTCGGCCATCTCGCGGCGCTGGCGGTTGTCGCTGTTGAGGTCCGGCAGGTAGCGGCGGCGCCCGAAGACCGTTTCGGTGTAGCCGTTCTTCGCCGCGACGCCGACGACCGAGTGGAGGTAGTCGCTGATGCCGCCGAAGCGGGCGAAGTACGCCTCCATCTGCTCCTTGGCTTCTTCGGTGGAGATCCGCAGCTGCTGCGAAAGCCCGTACGCTGACAGGCCGTACGCGAGGCCGTACGACATCGCCTTGACGCGGTAGCGCAGCTCCGGCGTGATCTCCTCCGGCGGCAGGGAAAACGCCCGCGACGCCACGAACGTGTGCAGGTCCTCGCCCGAGTTGAACGCCTCGATGAGGCCCTCGTCCTGCGAGAGGTGCGCCATGATCCGCATTTCGATCTGGCTGTAGTCCGCGGTCATCAGCTCGGTGAAGCCCTCGCCGACGACGAAGGCGTCGCGGATGCGGCGGCCCTCCTCGGTGCGGACCGGGATGTTCTGCAGGTTCGGCTCGGTCGAGGACAGCCGCCCGGTGGCCGCGATCGTCTGCAGCAGCGTGGTGTGGATCCGCCCGTCGTCGGCGACGGACTTGATCAGGCCCTCGACCGTGGTGCGCAGCTTCGTCGCGTCCCGGTGCTCCAGCATGTGCTGCAGGAACGGGTGCTCGGTCTTCTCGAACAGGCCCTGCAGCGCCTCGGCGTCGGTCGTGTAGCCGGTCTTGGTGCGCTTGGTCTTCGGCATGCCGAGCTCGTCGAACAGCACGACCTGCAGCTGCTTCGGCGAGCCGAGGTTGATCTGCTTGCCGATCACCGCGTACGCCTCTTCGGCGGCCTGCGTGACCCGCGAGAGGTAATGCGCCTCCAGCGAAGTCAGCTGCTCGAGGTCGACGGCGACACCGGCGATCTCCAGCTCGGTGATGACCTCCAGCAGCGGCAGCTCCAGCTCGGCGAGCAGCTTCGCGCCGCCGATCTGCGCCAGTTCCTTCTCGAGCGCGCCGGCCAGCTCGAAGATCGCGCGGGCCTTGACCAGCTCGTCCTGGATCTCCTTCTGTTCCAGGCCTTCCGCGCCGCCGTCGAGCAGGGACAGCTGGCCGTCGCCGCCGTCGGTCTCCGAGCGCAGCTCGCGGTGCAGGTAGCGCAGCGCGAGGTCGTCCAGTTCGAACGTGCGCTGCCCGGGCCGCACCAGGTAGGCGGCCAGCGCGGTGTCCATGGCCAGCCCGGCGAGGGCCCAGCCGCGGGCGCGGATCGCGTGCAGCGGGACCTTGAGGTCGTGGCCGGTCTTGCGGATCTCCGGGTCGGCCAGCCAGGCGGCGAGCGCGGCGTCGTCGGCCTGGTCCATCGCCGTGACGTCGACATACGCGCCTTCGCCGTCGACCGTCGCGAAGGCGACCGCGCGCAGGTCGGACCGGACCGACGTACCCACGGCGCGGAAGGACAGCGCCACCGGCTCGCCGGGGCCGGCGTGCGCGGCCAGCCACGCGCCCAGCGCACCGGGCTCGAGCGCGGCCCCGGAGATCTCGAAGCCTTCGTCGGCCTCGGGCTCGGCGCTCTGCAGCGTCGCGAACAGCCTGTCCCGCAGGACGCGGAACTCGAGCTCGTCGAACAGCGCGTGCACCGCTTCGCGATCCCACGGGCGCAGCTCCAGCCCGGACGGCGCGACCTCCAGCTCGACGTCCCGGATCAGCTCGGTGAGCTGCCGGTTGAGCTGGACCGAGGACAGGTGTGCCCGCAGCGCCTCGCCGACCTTGCCCTTGACCTCGTCCACGCGGTCGATCAGGTCGCCGAGCGAGCCGAACTGCTTGATCCACTTGGCCGCGGTCTTCTCGCCGACGCCGGGGATGCTCGGCAGGTTGTCCGACGGGTCGCCGCGCAGCGCGGCGAAGTCCGGGTACTGCCGCGGGGTGAGCCCGTACTTCTCCTCGACGGCGTCCGGGGTGAACCGGGTCATCTCCGAGACGCCGCGCTTCGGGTACAGCACGGTGACCTGCTCGGTGACCAGCTGCAGCGCGTCCCGGTCGCCGGTACAGATGAGGACGTCGAAACCGTCGGCCGTCGCCTGCGTGGTGAGCGTGGCGATGATGTCGTCGGCTTCGAAGTTCTCCTTCACCAAAGAAGGGATGCCGAGCACGTCGAGGACCTCCTTGACCAGGTCCACCTGGCCGCGGAACTCGTCCGGCGTCGTGCTGCGGTTCGCCTTGTAGTCGGCGTACGTCTCCGAGCGGAACGTCTTGCGCGAGAGGTCGAACGCCACCGCCAGGTGGGTCGGCGCTTCGTCGCGCAGGAGGTTGATGAGCATCGAGGTGAAGCCGAAGACCGCGTTCGTGACCTGGCCGGTCTTCGTCCTGAAGTTCTCCGCGGGCAGGGCGAAGAACGCGCGGTAGGCCATGGAATGGCCGTCGATCAGCAGCAGCTTCGGCCGCTCGGCGGTGGCGGTGGTTCCTGTGGCGTTGGCAACGGTCGTCTTCTCACTCGGGCTCACGGGGCCGAGTCTAGGCTGAGGGTCCGACACTCTTACGTGTCGCATAGGAAGAGGAGCACTGCGTGACCGAACGCGCCGCGGACGTCGCGGTCGAGAACTACGCCGGGATCGATCCGGCCGCCGCGGACCAGCAGCTGAACGACAAGGTCGGCATGAAGTTCCTGGAAGCGACGGCCGAGCGGGTGGTCGGCACCATCCCGGTCGCGGGCAACCTCCAGCCGTACGGCCTGCTGCACGGCGGCGCCAACGCCGTGCTCGCCGAAGCGCTGGGGTCGACGGTCGCCGCGCTGAACGCGGGCCCGAACCGCGCCGCGATGGGGCTGGAGCTGTCCTGCACGCACCACCGGGCCGTCCGCTCGGGCACGGTCACCGGGGTCGCGACGCCGCTGCACATCGGCCGCGGCACGATCACCGCGGAGATCGTGCTGACCGACGACGAGGGCCGCCGCACCTGCACCGCCCGGCTGACCTGCGTGGTCCGGGACCGGCCGCCGGGCGCCTGAGCCTCCCGTGGACCTCGACGTCGCCCAGGTCCGGGCGTTCGTGGTGACCGCGGAGCAGCGGCACTTCGGGCGGGCCGCCCAGACGCTGTTCCTCACCCAGCAGGCGCTGTCGAAGCGGATCAAGAAGCTCGAAGACGCGCTCGCGACACCGTTGTTCCTGCGCACGCCCCGCTCGGTCGAGCTGACGGCCGACGGCGAGCGGTTCCTCCCGCACGCGCGCGAGCTGGTGAAGGTGGCCGACGCCGCGGTCGCCGCGATGGGCGCCGACGACCGCCCGCTGCGCCTCGACCTCGTCGACCACCGGCTCTCCCCCATGTTCCTGCTCCGCCGCCTGGCCGCGCACGAGCCGGGGCTGCGCATCGACCGGGTCGCCGGCCGCGGGTTCGCCAACGCGATCGGCCCGCTGCTGTCCGGCGAGCTCGACGCCGCCTTCGGCCGGGTGTCCGGCTGCGGGCGGCCGCTGCCGGACGAGCTGGAGCACCGGCCGGTCCGGTTCGAGCCCCTGGTCGCGCTGCTCGCGCCGGAGCACCCGCTGGCCGTGCAGGACGTGCTGCGCCTGGAGGAGCTGCGCGCCGACGGGATCTGGCTGCCCGGCCTCGGCGGCCCGGCGGAGTGGCTGTCCTACCTGCACGAGCTGTGCGAGGAGTTCGGCGTGCCGATCGACGACTCCGGCGTCAGCTACGACCTCCGGCACACGCTGGAGCAGACGCGGTACGGCAAGCGGCGCGTCACCCTGGCCGGCGCCGACATGGAGCTGGCGGCCGACCTGAACCTGAAGGTGCTGCCGTTCGAGCCGTCCCCGCTGTTCCCGTGGTCCCTGGTCTGGCGGCGCGGCAAGGCCCACCCGGCATTGCGGCGGCTCCTGGCCGCCGCGGGGCGCACCAGCCGTGACGAGGACTGGTGCGCCTACGACCCGGACCACGCCTGGCTGCCGGCCGAGGACGTCAGCCTGGCCACCGCGCGAACCACTCGCTGAACGCGGCATCGACACGAGCCGCGGCCGGGGTCCCCGGCGGGAACTCGTGCGCCATCCCCGCCACGGTCACCAGCTCGGCCCCCACCTTGTCGCGCAGCGCCTCCGCGGGCTCGCGCACGGCGATGTCGTCCTCCGCCCCCACGACCAGCAGCAGTGGCGCCGCGAGCTCGGCGGCCCGGTCCACGTAGTCGTAGCGCGCCGCGGCCGCTCGGGATCGCTCGGTCCACGCGTACGTCACCCCGAAGCGGCGCTCGTTGGCGGTGATCATCGGCGCGAGCTGGACGACCGGGCTGGCCACCGCGGCGGCCGCGATCCCGACGTCGCCGCGGGCCAGCACCTCCAGGGCCACCAGCGCCCCGGCCGAGCCGCCGAACACGCCGAGCGGTCCGGTCGCGCCCGGCAGCCGGTCGCGCAGTTCGGCCAACGCGGCCGGGAACTCGCCGGCGGCCTGCTCGGTCACCGGCTCGAAGATGTTGAGGACGGCGTCCTCGCTCGCGCGCCGGAAGACCTCCTCCGGCCCGCCCTCGGGCAGCCGGGCCCCGGAGAGCGGGAGCCCGAAGTACACGCGCCAGGCCGGCACGCCCGCCATCGGCACGGCGTCCGCCATCGCGCGTTCGCTGTTCGGCTCGTCCATCAGGTGCCAGCCCGCCACCAGGGCCGCCGGCGCCTCCGGGTCCGCCGGCGGCACCGCCACGAACGGCACCCCCGCCGCCACACCCTCGATCGTCTTGCTCATCGTGTCTCTCCCTGTCTTCCGGCTGCTCCCAGCGAACCGCCCGGGGGCGGTGCGGGTCCAACAGCCGTTCCGGCGGCCACGACAACCGTCGGTTGTGACGAAAGGCGGGACTTCCGGGCGGGGGTGGTTCGTTCGGCCGCCCGAACCGGACGTAAGGTGCACCCCTACGGCGGTGCCGGCTCCACCGGGACCCCGCCAGTGTGAACTGCGGAGTCACCGGAAACCGGCCACGCACCGGCAGCCGAAATGGGCGATGACATACCGGTGAAACATCGCTGTCACCCATTCGCAGAACGAGCCCGGATACTTAGCATCGCTGCGTGACCAGCAGCGGGTCACAGGGAAACGTTGTTCGCCTTTTCGTGCAATTCGTGTCGGTTGCGATCGTCACGATGTGGACACAGAGTAGTGAGGCCGCCTGTGCACAAGACGGGCGAGAGGGATATCTTCCTGCCCTAACCTAGCCCCTGTGTCGGGGGCAACGCCTACCGGCGGCTGGTTGGTCATGGGAGGTAGTCGGTGTCAGGAGTGCGTTTTGGACGGGTTCTCGCCCTCGCAGCGGCGACGTCGCTCGCGCTGGCGGGCTGCGCCGGTGGCGGCTCGTCGAGCAGTGGTGACGGCAGCACGCTGAAGATCGGGTTCATGGGCGACCTCACCGGGGAGAACTCCGGGATCGTGCTCCCGCCCCGCAACGGCGCCCAGCTCGCGATCGACGAGTACAACGCCACGAATCCGAAGACCAAGATCGAGCTGAAGACCTACGACAGCCAGGGCAAGGCCGACCAGGCGACCTCGCTGATCACCACGGCGATCGGCTCGGACAAGATCACCGCGCTGATCGGCCCGGCCTTCTCCGGCGAGTCGAAGGCCATCGGCGGCCAGCTCGAGCAGAACAAGATCCCGAGCGTCTCGCCCTCGGCGACGAACCCGGGCCTGGCGAAGAACAACTGGTCGTACTGGCACCGCGTCGTGGCGAACGACGACGACCAGGGCCCCGCCATCGCGAACTTCCTGATCACGGCGAAGTCGCCGAAGAAGGCGTTCGTCATCTCGGACGACCAGGAGTACAGCGTCGGCCTCGCGGACGCGTTCGAGAAGACCTTCAAGGAGAAGGGCGTCACCGTCGAGCGCGACAAGTTCCCGAAGGACGCGCCGGACTACTCCTCGACCGTGCAGAAGGTCAAGGCGGCCAACCCGGACATCATCACCTTCGGTGGCTACTACGCGCAGGGCGGCCCGCTGCTCAAGCAGCTGCGTGACGGCGGCGTGAAGGCCATCTTCGCCACCGGTGACGGTTCGCTCGACCCGCAGCTGGTCTCGGGCGCGGGTGCCGCGGCCGCCGAAGGCGCCGTCATCGGCTGCCCGTGCAACATCCCGGACGCCGGCACCACGGACGAGTTCGCCACCAAGTACAAGGCCAAGTTCAACGTCGCCCCGGCGATCTACGCCACCGAGGGTTACGACGCGGCGACCGCCCTCATCAACGCGGTCAAGGCCGGCAACACCACCGGCGAGAAGATCAACGAGTTCCTGAAGACGGAAGACTTCAAGGGCGCGTCGAAGCAGATCAAGTTCAAGGCGAACGGTGAGCCCGAGACCGCCGCGATCAACGTGTACCAGGTCGTCGGCGGCGTCATCAAGAACCTCGGCGCGTCGACCGAAGCCAAGATCACCGGCTGACGCAACAGGAATAGCGACTGACGGGAGCGGGGGCGCTGTGGTCACCACAGCACCTCCGCTCCCGGCCCGTATCCCTGTCCTCGCCCTGTCTCGTAAGGCGCTCACGTCATGTTGCAGACCCTGCAAGACCAGTTCCTCGGCAGCACCATCGGCGGACTGGTTCTCGGCTCCATCTACGCCCTCGTCGCCCTCGGCTACACAATGGTCTACGGCGTCCTGCGGCTGATCAACTTCGCCCACTCCGAAATCTTCATGATCGGGACGATGACGTCCCTGTTCATCCTGGCCAGCATCGCCACCTCCGGCAACATCGTGGTGGGCCTGGGCGCGATGATCCTTCTCCTGCTCGCGCTCATGCTCGCCTCCGCGGTCGTGTCCGGCGGTTCCGCGGTCGTGCTGGAGCAGGTCGCCTACCGGCCGCTGCGCAAGCGCGGTTCCTCGAAGCTCGCGGCCCTGATCTCCGCGATCGGCGCGTCGATCTTCCTGCAGGAGCTCTTCGCGCTGGTGATCATCCCCAACGTCTTCGAAAAGTCGGGCCGTGTCCCGCAGAACGCACCCCGGTTCGTCGACCGCGACACGCTGTTCCCGGTCGGCAACGCCGTCGTCCGCACCGACCAGGTCCTGGTCATCATCGGCGCGGTCATCGTCATGGTGGTGCTGGACCAGCTGGTGCGGCGCACCCGCATCGGCCGCGGCATCCGGGCGACCGCCCAGGACCCCGAGGCCGCCGTGCTGATGGGCGTCTCGATCGACCGCATCGTGCGGATCACCTTCCTGCTGGGCGGTGCGATGGCCGGTGTGGCCTCCGCGCTGTACCTGATGGAACTCGAGAACACCGGTTACCGCGTCGGTTTCGTGCTCGGCATCAAGGCGTTCACCGCGGCCGTGCTCGGCGGTATCGGCAACCTGCGCGGCGCGCTCCTCGGCGGCATCGTGCTCGGCCTCGTCGAGAACTGGAGCGCGATCTTCCTCGGTTCCGAGTGGAAGGACGTCACGGCGTTCGTCGTGCTCGTGCTCGTGCTCATGTTCCGCCCCACCGGCATCCTCGGTGAATCCCTCCAGCGAGCTCGCGCGTGAAAGGCGACGGTGTGAGTACCAAGGAAAACACTCGCCGCTCGTTCCAGCCGGTGAACGGCGCGCGGGACTGGTGGCAGCACGCTCCGATCTGGCAGCGGTACCTCGTCTACATCGCCCTGATCGTGTTCGCGCTGATCCTCCCGGCCCCCTGGATCGGCTCGTTCATGTCGCCGGCCTCGGACTGGACGAGCGTCCTGATCTTCCCGATCGGGACCTACATCCTGCTGGCGATCGGCCTGAACATCGTGGTCGGCCTGGCCGGCATGCTGGACCTCGGGTTCGTGGCGTTCTTCGCGATCGGCGCCTACACCGTGGCGATCTTCGGCACGAAGTTCGGCTGGAACGTGTGGCCCACGATCCTGGTCGGGATCGTGCTCGCCGCCGTGTCGGGCGTCATCCTCGGCGCCCCCACCCTGCGGCTGCGCGGTGACTACCTGGCCATCGTCACCCTCGGGTTCGGCGAGATCGTCCGGATCACGGCGCAGAACACCGACGGCATCGGCGGCGCCCGCGGGATCACCAACATCCCGCACCCGTCGCCGATCTTCGGCATGGAGTTCCTGCTCGACCCGGCGCCGTACTACTACCTGATCCTGGTCGCGATCGTGCTGGTGATCGTGTTCTCGGTGCGGCTGCAGAAGAGCCGCGTCGGGCGCGCGTGGGCCGCGATCCGCGAGGACGAGGACGCCGCCGAGCTCATGGGCGTGCCGACGTTCAAGTTCAAGCTGCTCGCCTTCGCGATCGGCGCGATGATCGGTGGCTTCGCGGGCGGCATCTACGCCAGCAAGGCCGTCTTCATCGCCCCGGACAACTTCCCGTTCATCCTGTCCGCGACGATCCTCGCCGCGGTCGTGCTGGGCGGCGCGGGCAACCTGCCGGGCGTCATCCTCGGCGCCTTCCTGGTGGCCTGGATCCCCGAGCGCCTCCGGTCCGTCGAGTGGCTGAAGCACCTGCTCGGCGACAAGGACCCGGCGGAGTTCCGGATCCTGCTGTTCGGCGCGGTCCTGGTGGCGATGATGGCGCTGCGACCCGAAGGCATCCTGCCTTCACGACAACGAAAAGCCGAGCTACGGGAAGGCACCGGCGGCATGGGCTCGCTCGGTGGCGAAGTGGCGGGTCCGGACACCGAGGTCCAGGCGGAGGTGGCCAAGTGACCCCCTTGCTCGAGTTCGACAACATCACCATGCGCTTCGGCGGTGTGACCGCCCTGCGCGAGGTGAACGTCTCCATCAACGAAGGCGAGATCTTCGCGCTGATCGGCCCGAACGGCGCGGGCAAGACCACGGTGTTCAACGTGGTCACCGGCGTCTACCAGCCGACCGAGGGCCAGGTGCGCTTCGACGGCGACCGCATCGACGGCATGAAGCGCTTCCAGGTCACCAAGCGCGGCATCGCCCGGACGTTCCAGAACATCCGGCTGTTCCACAACATGTCGGCGATCGAGAACGTCATGGTCGGCGCGGACGCGCACCACAAGACCGGCGCGATCGGCGCGGTGCTCGGCCTGCCGTGGCACCGCAAGGAGGAGAAGCGCGGCCGCGAGCGGGCGCGTGAACTGCTCGAGTTCGTCGGCATCGGCAAGGTGGAGCACGAGACCGCGAAGAACCTCTCCTACGGCGACCAGCGCCGGCTGGAGATCGCGCGGGCGCTCGCCACCGACCCGAAGCTGCTGCTGCTCGACGAGCCGGCCGCGGGCATGAACCCGGCGGAGAAGAACGCTCTGCAGGAACTGATCCGCAAGATCCGGGACGACGGCCGCACCGTGCTGCTCATCGAGCACGACATGGGCCTGGTCATGCACATCAGCGACCGGCTGGCGGTGCTCGACTTCGGGCAGAAGATCGCGGAAGGGCTCCCTCAGGAAGTGCAGACCAACCAGAAGGTGATCGAGGCGTACCTGGGGGTGGCTGAAGATGCTTCTTGAGGTCGACAACATCAACGTCCACTACGGCAAGATCGCTGCCCTCAAGGGCATGAGCATCCAGGTCGACGAGGGCGAGATCGTGTCGCTGATCGGGGCCAACGGCGCCGGCAAGACCACGACGCTCAAGACGATCTCCGGGCTGCGGCCGCTCACCAGCGGGCGGATCTTGTTCAACGGCCAGGACATCTCGAAGACCCCGGGGCACAAGCGCGTGCTGCTCGGGATCGGCCAGTCGCCGGAAGGCCGGGGCGTGTTCCCGGGCATGACGGTGCAGGAGAACCTCCTGATGGGTGCCTACACCCGCAAGGACGACCTCCAGGCCGACCTCGACGAGGTCTACGAGCTGTTCCCCCGGCTGAACGAGCGCCGGACGCAGTTCGGCGGCACGATGTCGGGCGGCGAGCAGCAGATGATCGCCATCGGCCGCGCGCTGATGACGAAGCCGAAGGTGCTGCTGCTCGACGAGCCGTCGATGGGCCTGGCGCCGATGCTGATCGCGCAGATCTTCGACATCATCCGGGAGATCAACAAGCGCGGCACGACGGTGCTGCTGGTCGAGCAGAACGCCCAGCAGGCGCTGAAGCTGTCCGACCGGGCGTACGTGCTCGAGACCGGTCAGGTGGTCAAGAGCGCCCGCGGGGCCGACCTGCTGGACGACCCGCAGGTCCGGGCCGCCTACCTCGGTGGCGACCTCGGCGTCTGAGGGTCCTTTTCCGGGGGCCCGGCACTTCGGTGCCGGGCCCCTTTTTCACAGCTTGATGTCGGTGCCGGTGAGGTTCTTCATGTCGGCGATGCTCGGGCCACCGAAGGCCCGGACCGCGACCGGCTTCCGGTCCTTGGGGATGTCCCAGTAGAGATCGAACTCGACGCGCACGCCGTGCCCGAGGTCGAACTGCCGCGGCTGGCGCTTGATGATCATGGCCTGCTCTTCCGGCGGGTGAGCGGTCCCCTGGTCGTCGACCAGCAGCTGGCGCCCGGTGTCGAACAGGACGCTGGAGGTGCCGGTGTTGGTCACGACGAGCCGCACCCGCACGAACTGGCCCTTCGCGGGGAACTCGGTGTGACTCCCGGTGATGCTGGGCAGCCCGGCGGCGAGGCCGAGGAGGGTGAACTCGGTGTCACCGTTCTTGGCGGGCGGCAGCTTGAGGGCGGTCTCGTCGGGCCGCACCTGCCGCGGCGGCAGCTCGTAGGTCGCCGGCGCGGGCGCGCTGGGCTGTTCGGCCTGGCAGCCTGCGGCGCTCAGGAGGAGGACGACGACGGCCAGCAGGCGGAGTTTCACCAGGGTGATTCTGCCTGCCGGCCGCCCGTCCGGCTAGCTCCCGATGCTCTCGACGACGGCCTCGGCCACGGCCTTCATGGTGGTCCGCCGGTCCATGGCGGTCCGCTGGATCCACCGGAAGGCATCGGGCTCGGTCAGCCCCTGGCGGCTCATGAGCAGGCCCTTGGCGCGGTCGATGACCTTCCGCGTCTCGAGCCGGTCGGTGAGCCCGGCGACCTCGGCCTCGAGGGCCTGCAGCTCGGAGAACCGGCTGACGGCGAGCTCGATGGCGGGCACGAGGTCCCGCTTGGCGAAGGGCTTGACGAGGTAGGCCATGGTCCCGGCATCCCGCGCGCGTTCGACGAGATCCCGCTGGCTGAAGGCGGTGAGGATGACCACGGGCGCGATCCGGTCCCCGGTGATCTTGGCGGCGGCCTCGATGCCGTCGAGCTTGGGCATCTTGACGTCGAGGATCACGAGATCGGGCTTCAGATCGGTGGCGAGGGAGATGGCCTGTTCCCCATCCCCGGCCTCGCCGACGACCTCGTAGCCCTCTTCACGCAGCATTTCGACGAGGTCGAGCCGGATCAGGGCCTCGTCTTCCGCAACGAGCACCCGACGCTGCGGCACGGTGTCGGCACCATTGGCCTCGGTAGCCTGATCGGTCACCGGGGTCCTCCTGAAGACTCGGCGGGTGTTGACATCTCGCGGCGTTCCGCGAACCTGAAGCCTACCGGGAACGATCCAGAAGAAGAGATGGCGTTCACCACGTAGTGACGCTGACCGCTTCGGCGAGGCCGCCCCCGGCGGCGGGCAGGGTGCGGTGATCCCGTAGAGTCACGACGTCACGCCCCCGTAGCCCAACTGGCAGAGGCAACGGATTCAAAACCCGTCCAGTGTGAGTTCGAATCTCACCGGGGGCACGAACAGCAACCTCACAAGGCCGCCCGCTGGGCGTTCCTTGCGAGAGCATCTCCTCGGTGATCCTTTCCGCTGCGCCGGCGATGTCCGGCAGCTGATCTTCGGGAAGTGTGATCTCCAGTGTCGCACGATCGCCGCCGGCGTCAATCCGGATGGTCAGCTGTGTGGCCTCGAAGAGCGTCCTCAGCAGCCGCTCCGGCGCCTTCGCCAGGTTCAGGGCCAGGTACGGGAGCGCATCGATCAGCCCCTTGTCCTCAGCTGTCGGCTTGGCGGCTGTGGCTCCGCCGGCCTGTTTGAGGTCGGCCAGCGCACTCGCCGCACCCGCTCGTTGTTGTTCCAGCTCGTTGTAGCGGCCCCTGAGGGCCTTCGTGAACGGGTCATCAGGGTCACCGTCGGCGGCCTGCTGCAGAATGGAGTTCTGCTTCTTGGTGAGCTCGTCGAGGGCCTTGGCCAGCCTCTGAGCCTCCGCCTCTCGATCGCGATCGGCCTGGTCATCGACGCCCGCCAGCTCGGTCTCGAGAATCGCCCGGCGGTCCGAGCCGAACACGCGGTCGGCGAAGAACCTGGAGACGGCATCAAGGACGGCATCCTCACGGAAGTACAGCGCCTTCTCGTGACCGAGGTACTTGTCCGGCCGACCTCGGTTCGTGTTGCTCGGCCGGCACAGGTAGTACGACTTGCCGTGCCGCGGTACGCCGATCATCCGTCTCCCGCACGAGCAGAAGATCATCCCGCGGAACAGGTAGGTCCGCTTGGTCTGGGGGTGGACATTGCGGTCACCGCCGGCGCGAGAGCCCTTCTTGGCTTGTCTGCGGGCCGTGAGCTCGTCGTACATCCACTTCGGGATCAGTGGCTCGTGGGCGGGCTCAAGCGACCAGACCCACTTCACCGGGTCGTTGACCTTGCCGTGGCGTGACCGCGTGGCGCGGCGGTTGTAGACCTGGTAGCCGGTGTACTTGGGGTTGCGGAGGATGTCGTAGACGCTGGACCGGCTCCACGCCCCGCGCGCTCGCTCCGGTCCCGGCGGCACGGGCGGCGGGTGGTTCGCCAAGTCCCGATTGAGGAGCGTGGCGATCGCGTCGCCACCCAAGCAGTCGTAGTAGGCCCAGGAAGCGATCTGGGTCACAGTCTCGCTCCGCGCGCCGTCGGGTTCGAGGCGAGTCTTCGTAATGCCCTTCGCGGCCTTCGCCGGGTTCGGATGCCGGAAGGTCTTGGCCTTGTAGCCGTAGCAGGGCTTGCCGATGTTCCATCCCTCGCGGACGTGGGTGCAGGTGCCTCCCCAGGATTGTTCGAGGGTGTTCAGGACCTCGTACTCGGCGACGGACTGGTTGATCCGGCGCTGCAGGATCCGCTGGGCTCGGCTGCCCGAGACGCTGATGGTCTCGTTCGCGGCGAACAGCGAGACCTCGCACCGCTCGAGGTCTCGCTCGACCGAGAGTCCCTCATAGGCCCGACGCGCGACTCGCGCGATGCTCTCGCAGATGACGACGTCGAACCGGCGGTCCGGTCTCGCAGCCTCGGCCAGCAGGTCGGCGATGCCGCCGTCGCGGGCGATCGGGATGTCGAAGCGGTCGTAGTGGTCGCCGCGGCCTCGCCGGTCCAGCTCCATTCGCCCGGACTCGACGTCGTAGAAGTGCGCGACGATGACCCAGGATTCGGGCAAGGCGGTCTTGGAGTTGCCCAGCTGGCGCAGGATCGACTGGCGGGGGTCCTGTTGCTCCTCTGTGGAGGTTCGCCCTAGGAAGGCGACACGGACCTCGTCTCGGAGCAGGGCCAGGGGCATACCCAGGGGCGAGACCGCGTGGTCGGACAGTCCCGATGGCCCCGAGACACCGGGCCGGAGGGGTTGGCCAAAACCGGGCCGCCCTGGAGCAGGAGGGTTGACGATCACACGGTTGGGTGAATTCATGACGATCAGGCATCCTTGGCGGGTTCAGCGGACGAGGCGTCAGCAGCCCAACGAAGAAGATCTGCCGAGGCGCGAGCAAGCCGGGCGCGCAATCCTTCAGCGCTTGCCCTACCGACAAGCTCAACGCGGCCAGAGAAATGACATTTCTCCCCGCGGGAACGATCCTGATCGTAACACCAAGTAGGACCACTCTGGCGCCATGCCATTTCCGTCACCACGACGTGTTCAGGGCCCGATTCCCCTGCCGAGACTGCCACTTCGACCACCGAGACCGTTCGCGAGACCGGGGCGAGACAGGCACGACTTCGGTTCACGTGTCTCGAGCCACGTCAGGGATTTCCTTTGAGCGAGACACGCGAAAAGACGTGGTCGACAATTCACCAGCGGTTCGCCTGAATACCTGCTCGCTACGACCGGTCGGCCAGCAGCGTGCTCACCAGAGCGCTGGTTTCCCCATCGAGCTCCAACTCGAGTGAGGCCGCGAGGGCGGCGAGCTTGTCGGCCGTCTGGCGAACGGCTGCGAGATTGCCCGCGCGGTACTCGATGCGGAGCAAGTCTCGGTAAAGGATCTCGCTCACCGGCTCGGCAAGCAGCCCGCGCATGGCTGCCCGGCGTGCCGCGGGGAGGTCGCCGGCCTTCTGGTAGGCGTCAGCAAGGGTGTGAGCGACATCGACGATCGCATCGATCATCTCCCGCTGGTGCCACGAGCTCCACGCGTACCTGCCGGCCGGGACGTTGCCGAACGGGGTCCCCCGCACCAGGTCGAGAGCTTGCTGCAGGTCCGAGACCGCGCTGTCTCGGTCGGCGAGACCACGGCGAGCCAAGTCTCGGAAGATGCGCCAGTCGAAGGTGAACGAGTCCGACATCCGGTAGCCGCCGTGACGGGCATCGACGTTCGGCACGTACAGCTCGTCCTTCTCGTCCCGCCCGAGCCAGGTGCGGAGGCGGGAGATGTAGCCCTGCCGGGTCGCCGCGGACCACGGTTGGGTTTCCATCCCGAGCTGGCGGGAGATCTCGTCGGCTGTCACGCCAGGGTGCAGGGCAAGGAACGCGGCCAGCTCGGTCAGGCGGTTGAGCTTCTTGCCCTCCACGGCTTGCGGGTCGGCTCCGTGCAGCCGCACCGGACCCAACATCTGGAGGGAAGGCATTGCTGCCACTGCGGGACGCATCACGACCGGCCTCGCCGGCTCGCGAGCCTGGTGCGGCTCTGGCACACCCTTTTCCTCCGGCGGGACGCCTCGGAACTCGTGGTGCAGTACCTGCTTGGGCTCATCCGCCTCGGCGAGGGCCGATACGAGTTCGCTGACCTGAACCGGTGAAAGCCTCTGCAGCTCGATGTCCTCGTCCAAGACCTCTACCGCTGTGAACCGGTTCGTCACGTCGAGATGCCACGCACCGGGCAGCACGACGTCTTCGTCGTGAGCTGCCACGACGGCGTCCAGGCGAAGGGGCTGAAGGCGTTGCACGACGTCGCCGGTCAGCGGGATGGCCGACAGCAGCACCTGAGGCCGGTCCGGTTCGGGCTCGAATGACTCGATGGCTTCATCCCAGCCTGATGTGAACCGGAGTCGATCCGGGTGGGCCTCGGCCGAGGTCCTTCCCACGGCGACCAGCGTGATCTGTGTCCGAGCGGTCCATGGAGCCGCGGCGAGGTCCCAAGCCATAGCGAGCAGGACAGGCTCGATCGCCTCGCAGTCGCCACCGAGGGTAAGGACGCCCACTTCTCGCAAGTCAATCAGGACGAGGTCGCGCTTCTGCGTGTGCCCGAGGGACACCAATGCCGGGTACGGCGGCGGGACGTCGACGCCGTCGAGATTCTCAGTCGAGTCCAGGCGCCACTCTGTCTGCCCTGACTTGACGAACGGCTCGATCGGCTTGCTCTTCACGGCGAGCCGAAGCGTGATGCCCTCTGCCCCGATCTTCACGGCTCGGAGCTTCGGCAAGTCGTCTCCAACGTGTCCCGCAAGCGTTTGCAGCGCCCGGGCCAGGTCCTCCACAGTGACCGGATGCGCGGCTGAATGGAGAACGTGTTCAAACGGGCCAGACTCTTTGATGTGGATGCGGTGTCCGGGACGGCGGCGCCGCTGTGCGCGGCGTCGCCGGATCACCAGCAGGGTGAGCAGGCCGGCGGCGAGGACACCACCGACGCTCGTCAGCACGACCGATGATCCATCGTCTGCATCGGCGGTCGGCGTCACGGTCTTCGGGGGCTGGCTGGTCGGGGTCGGAGTTTCACCGCCAGTCGGCTTCGGCGGTTCGACGGTTTGAGGCGGCGGAGAAGGTGGTTCGGCCGGCTGACAGGACTCGGGGACGCGGGCGAACACTGCGGCGGCCGTCGCCCCGCCGCCACCTGCGGCAGGCTTCGGCGGGCGCGGTATGCGTAGAACGTCGCCGGGGTGGATTGCGTCGGGATCGTCCAGCAGGTGTCCGGTCGGCTGAGGTCGTCCGCGGTTGAGGTCGAAGATCTCGTGGTAGCGGCCTGCGTCGCCCAGCCGTTCGCGGGCGATCTGGGTCAACGTCTGGCCCGGACGCACGATGACCTCTTCGCAGTCGGGATCGTCCGGCAGTTGGAGAACCCAGCCGGGCCGTAGCAGGCTGGGGTCTTGTAGGGCGCGGCCGTCAGGCTGGCGGACCCCGCGGTTGAGATCGAAGACCTCCCTGTAGCGCGCCGCATTTCCGAGTTCCGCGGCGGCGATCTTCGTCAGGCTGTCGCCGGGGACGACCACGTGCGTGGGCGGTGTTCCCTCGGCGGCCAGCTCCGTAGCTTCGGCCGCTGTGCCGGTTAGTACGAGGAGTAACAGGGCCGCCGCGATGTGCTGTGCCCACGCGAAGCCGGGAAGCCGTGGGACAGTGGCACCGCGGAGCCGGGCAACCACTTCCAGCGCGATCGCGACCACCAACTGGAGCCAGGCGACGAAGCCCGCGCCGACCAACAGCAGCAGGAAGAGCTGGCCGGAGTCCTCGCTCGCCAGCCACGTGACGACCTCGGACGCCGACGGCATGTGGTCGGGCAGGTACACGGACCGGAGGTGCCACAGCGCCATGGGCGGGACCACGCTGATCGCGATCAGCGCGGCAACGCCGACGAGCAGCCTCGCAGTCGTTCGCATCGCGCTCCTCCTAACCTGCGGAAACCACGACCGCCGTTCCGCTTCCGTGGACCGTGAACTCGGAGATGCCGATCGAGCCGAGGAAGATGGTCGGCCGGGTGATCGTGGTTTCGACGACGACGCGGCCGTCGGCCCAGCGCGCCGTCCCGCTTGCCCCGAACGCGTTGAGGTAGCGCTGTGCCTCGACCACGGCCAGCTGCGGATCCACGTCCGCGTCGGTGCCTACGGCCAGCTCGCGGGTTTTCAACGCTTGGCCGCCGGCGCGCGCTGCTTCCTCGGCAATCGACCTGGCTTGGGAGTAGGCCTGGCCTTTGCGGGTGCCGTCGACGGCGAACCCGACACCAACCAGCACCGCGATGGTCAAGCCGAGGATCAGCACTGATGCCGAGCCGCGTTCGCCCTGCAGTGACCTCATGATCGGGCTCCGTACCGGTCGATCGGCGAGCGGAACTCCGACCGGAGCGTCTTCGAGCCGATCCCCGGAACGAGGTCGACGAGAGGCACCACGCAGGTCACGGTGGCGATGACGTATCCGGTCTCGCCAAGTGACTTGGCGAAGTCACGGGCGTCCACGTTCACGTTCAGGCTGCTGCACGTCAACTTCTGTTCAGCTAGCACCGCGCGGGCGCGCCGGTCTGCCGTGATCGCTGCCGCCTGGCCGTCGTGAGCGATCGATGCTGCCCGACTTGCTGCTCGGGCTGCCTCGTCGATGGCCGCATCAGCTACAAGCACGCGAAGCCCGACCAGGCCCAGTTGGAAGATCAGGAAAAGAGCGACAACTCCGACCACCGCTTCGATGGTGATGTCGCCCCGCTCGGACGGCTTCATGGCCGCAGCTCCTCGATCGGGCCGGACGAGGTCTGGCTGATCGGGAACTGCGCGAACGGCACCAGGGACACGGCTTCCCCGGTGACCGTCACCGATACGTTGCGTCCGTCGGTCTCGGCGTGCGCGGCGACGTCGTCCAGCCATGAGCCCGTGGCTCGGGTGACGTAGCCAGCCGCTACCAAGGCGGCGGCCGCGGTGTCCACCGGTGGGAGCCGGGCCG
The DNA here is from genome assembly GCF_053601215.1 of Amycolatopsis sp. NPDC004772. Taxonomy (NCBI): domain Bacteria; kingdom Bacillati; phylum Actinomycetota; class Actinomycetes; order Pseudonocardiales; family Pseudonocardiaceae; genus Amycolatopsis; species Amycolatopsis sp. NPDC004772. Next base: position 160,951 of record NZ_JBSGBK010000007.1, on the reverse strand, counting down.
CGTGGACGCCGTCGCGGGCGGCTTCGAGCGCGACGCCGCGGCCGAGCAGCACGACGGCGACCTGCAGGATTGCCCAGGCGATCAGCAGGACGGCGCTGAAGATGATGGCCGCGGCGACGTTGTCGTCGCCGCGCTCACCGGCCAGCATCAGTGGCCGCCGATCAGCGGGAGCTTGCCGTTGACGAAGGCCGTGATCCCGGCGCCGATCAGCGTGGCGACGGTGATCCCGAGCGCCGCGTAGAAGGCCTTGGTGATGTTCTCGTCGCCGCGTTCGCCCTCGTCGGCGAACTGGCTCAGGCGTCCCTGGATGTGAAACCACCAGAACGTGATCTTGCCGAGCATGATCTTTCTCCTCTCAGGTGTGGAGCATCAGGTAGAGGCCGGGGAACGCGAGGAAGGCGATGAACGCCAGCCCAAGCAGGGCGACGGGCATGTCCATGCGGTCCGAGCGGACCGACGAGCCGGTCTTGCGGTCGGCGAGCTGCTTCTCGTCCAGAGCGGCGGCCTTGGCGCGGAGGGTGTCGACGATGCCGGCGCCGTCTTGGCCGGCGCTGGCGATGATGTGCCCGATGTCCTTCAGCTCGCGGACGCCGGTGTCCTCGGCCAGCTCGGTGAAGCCGTCCCACGGCATCCGGCCGCGCAGGGTGGCTTCGTCGATGGCCAGCTTGATCCGCCGGAACGCCCAGCCCGAGCCGAGCGTGGCCGGGTAGCGCAACGCCTCGACCGGCCCGCGGTCGCCGAGCCGTCCCAGCGCGACGAGCCTGCAATAGGCCGCCAGTGCGCCGGCGAACGCTGCCTGGGCGTGCTTGACCTTGCTCTTCAGCACGATCACCGGCAGCTGCCAGCCGAGCAGGGCGCAGCCAACGGACGCCGCGCCAGTCAGCACGATCGGCAGTGCAGCGCCGACCAACGCCAGGACGATGTTCAGGACCGGGATCCATAGGGCTCCGAGGAGCAGTAAGCCGATCCGCTGGACCACAAAGGACTCCCGGGACTGCCCGACCAGCGCCAGATCAGCGGGTTTCGCGATGAGCTTCATCCGATCCGCACGCGCGACGAGACCGTGGCGCAATCCCTGCGGGGTCTCGTGCAGCACGTCGGCAAGCCGCGGCCGCGTCGGCACGAAGGCTGCCACGATCAGTGTCACGCCGATCGCCGCGGTGATCGCCAGGAAGATTAGGGCCGCTTCGGTGTTCATGGCCGTTCCCGGGGAAGGAACCGCGGCGCCGGGGGCTCGACGCCGAGCCGGCGCAGCCACACCACCGCGACGCCGACGATGCCCAGTACCACGGCGAGCACCAACTGCCCGCCGACCGAGCTGTACACCGACGTGTAGCTTTCGCTGCCGAAGGCGGCGAAGCCGACAAACATCACGGCCCAGAGCCCGAGCAGGATCCGGGCGGCGGACCGCCTCCTGGCCCGTTCGGCCTCCGCGTCGCGGCGTGCCGCGACGTCGGCGGCGATCTGGCGGGCCAGGGTGGTCAGGAGTTCGGCGGTGCCGGTGCCTTGCCGGTGGGCGACGCAGAGGCCGGCTGCGGCGGCGTCGCCGATCTGGTCGTCGAGGTCGTCGGCGAACTGCAGGAGGGCGTCGGCGATGTCCCAGGTGCGGAGGCGCTGCCCCAGCGTTGTGACCTCGGGGCTGATCGCGGGCGGCGCGTCGTGAGCGGAACTCTGCAGGGCTCCGACGAGACCGGCATTGCCCGCGCGTAGGACGTCGGCGAGGCGTCGCAGCCAGTCCTCGAGCGCCTCCAGCCGCTCGATCCGCTCATTGGCGAGCTTGCCTGCGCCGAACAGCCACGGCAGGAAGACACCGGCCGCGGCGATGGCAAGACCGGCGACCGGCCAGCTGCTGACCAGCCAGACCAGCGCACCCGCACCGCAAGCCACCGCCCATCGTGCCGAGCTGCGTCGCCGGGCCGACCACCAGTTGAGGAACCGCCGGCCGCGCCGGAACGCCGGCACGTCGTTCGGCTCCAGGCCGTGGATGCCGAGGACAGCCAGGGTGAGACCCAGGCCGACACCTGCGCCGGCCAGCGTCAGGACGAACTCGGTCATCGCGGGCTCCGATCGGTCAGCCAGCCGCCGTCGCCGCTGCTCGTCAGCCAGCTGCGGTCGAAGCCGCCGCGCTCGTAGTCCGCGATGTCGGTCGGCAGGTTCCCTGTCGGCTCAGAACGCCGGCCCTCCGCCGGGGCGAAGAGGAAGGTCTTGGCCGGGCGGCCGTACTCCCCCGGCTCGACCGCGACGACTTCGGCAACGTGGCGATCGAGACGACCGGGCTCGTGGACGAGGTCGACGTGGACGATCAGGTCGATGGTGTTGGCGACGACCTCGTAGGCAAATTCGGGTGTCCATGCCGCGTTGGTCTCCAGGCAGAGCAGGACCATGCGGTGGATGGCCTGCGCGGCGCTGCGCGCGTGCAGGGTGGACAGCGACCCGGCCCCGCCGGCGGCGAGCGCGTTGAGCATCGGGACGATCTCGCCCCCGCGGACTTCGCCGACGACCGTGCGCGCGGTGTGCATCCGCAGCGACTGCCACACCAGCCGCGGAAGATCGACGCCTCCGACCGGCCGGCCGTTCTCCCAGCGCTCGGTGTTGCCCTCCCGCTCCTCGAAGGCGACCACCGCGGGGAACCGGTCGCGGTGACGGTGCAGGCCGAGCTCGAACTCGGTCTCCAGCGTCGCGAAGCGCTCGGTGGGCGGCACCTCCCAGCACAGTGCGCGCAGCAGCGTCGTCTTCCCGGCCTTCTGCCGGCCGCAGATGACGATGTTCTTCTCCGCCCGGACCGCCGCCCGCAGCAGCGCCAGCTGAGCGGTCGAGAGCATGCCGCGCTGCCGCAGCGCTTCCAGGCCCGCGGTCGGCAGCCGGTGCCGGCGGATCGAGATGTGCGGCCGGTCGGTGACGCCGATCGCCGCGGCCAGCCGTTCGCCGCCTGGGAGCTCCATGTTGAGCAGCGGCCGGGCGTCGTTGATCGTGTGCTCGTTGCGGCCCATCCGGGCGGCGATCCGCTGCAGCCACTGGACGACAGCTTGGTCGGTCGCAGCGATCCGCGGGGCCCGGCCGACGCGGCCGTCGTGGTAGGACAGCCACACCGGGTCGCTGCCGATGATGTCGATGTTCTCGACCTCGTCGTCGGCCAGCAGCGCCTCGAGCCGGCCAAGGCCGAACATCTCGGCCAGCACGGCCGCCCGGACCGCCAGCTCTTGCTCGAAGTCGAGGAACGGCCGGCCGGAGCCGGCCCACTCCTTGATCACCGTGGCGAGGACGTCGTCGAGCAGGATTTCCGCGACCGCGCGCTCGTCGCTCTCCCCGGCGGCGATCTGCTGCTGCACGAGCGGGGCCAGCCGTTGCTGTACCCGGTCGACGACCTCGTCGATGCCCGCGAGCGCGGCGACGTCAACGGACATGGCCGTTCACCACCGGCGGTGGCTTTCGCAGCCAGCTCATGCGCTCCATCGCGCGGCGGCCGATCTCGTCCGCGGCCCGACGTGCGTGGGTCAATAGCGGCGACGTCTCGAACTTCCGGCTGGGCCGGTGCAGGTCGGTGAACTGGGCCGCGGTGCGCGGGTCCCAGGGCAGCGCTCCGACGACGCGCAGGCCGAGTTCCTTCCCGATCTCGCCGTGCGGGAAGCGCTGATGGATCCGCGGGTCCGGGTCGGCGATGAGGACCACGAGCCCTTCGTTGTCGAAGACGCCGTGCTCCTCGCGGAGGACGTCCACGGCCTTCGCGAAGCTCTGCAGCGAGCCGCGGCAATTGCGCACGACCGCCACGACGAGGTCGGCCTCGGACAGCACCGCGGCCGGTGTGGCGCGGCTGCGGAACCGGCCGCAGTCGGCCAGGACATCGACCGTCTCCAGATCCAGGAACAGCGAGGTGAGCCGCCGCCAGTCCAGGCTGTCGGCCTCCCGCGGCGAACTCACGCCGGCCAGCAGGTGGTGACGGCCGGTGCCGTCCGGCAGGACGAGCAGCTGGCTCGACATCGCCCGGTGCAGCGGCATGTTCCGCGCCTGCAGCATCAGCTCGAACACGCCGGTCCGGCCGTGGCTGCCGTCCGGGTCGAACACGCCGAGCGCACGCCCGCCGGTCGCGTCGCACTCGGCAACCACCGCATGGCGCGGCCAGGCCCAGGTCAGCGCCAGCGCAGCCGTCGAGACTCCCGGGCTGCCGTTGACCGAGACGAAGGAGATCAGCACGTCAATCACCGGCCCTTCGGCAGCACGACGATCGCGACACCGCCGGCCGAGGCCCGAGAGGCCAGCTGAACACCGCTCGCGTCCGGCACGACGACGTCCACCACCTGCGTCGAAGTGGCGTCGCGGTCGCTCACGCTGATCACCGCGCCGCGGACGGGCGGCCACACCTCGGCACCAGCGGGTACGAGAAGGATCGGCTGGCGGGGTTGCAACGGCGCCCCGGGCAACTGCCCGGGCTTCACCGGCACGCCGATCAGCTGCTGTCCGGCACCGGGCACCGTGACTGAGTCCGACACCGCGTCGGGCGTCACGATCTCGCCCGGCCGCAGATCGGTCGGTGACGTCCGACCGACGACGTCGAACCGCTGATCCCAGGGCAGCGGACGGACTCCGGGATCGGGCCGGACCTGGACTTCGCGCAACGCCTCGGCGGTGATGGTCTCGCCGTACCGGACTGGCCGGGCCACGCCGACCGCGGCCACCGCGTCGTCGGTCGCGCGGAAAACCCACACGACACCGGTGGCCGAGAGCGCGGACAACACCACGCCGGACAGAACGAGCAGCTTCGACCGGCGACGGCGCGGCGGCCGGAGCGGAACCGGCGCCGGTGGCGGGGTGTCGGGCACTCCACGCAACTGCTGCACCCGCGTGGTCATCGCAGGCCCTGGATGTTCAGCGTGCGGATCTCGCGGACGGGCAGGCGGGCCGACGAGGTCAGCGCCATCGTCCGGAACGCGCTCTGGCCGCCGCCGGACCAGCGGATCTCCCAGCGGCTCGTCGCGTTGATCCCGGCCACTCCCCCGGCGACGAGGCCGCGATAGACGTGACCGCAGGTCGGCGACGGCTGCCCAGCCCGATCATCGCTGAACTCGGTGCCCGGCCCGGCGCAGGTGGCGATTGCTCCATCGCCCATGGACCAGTCGATCTTGGCCAAGGTCGCCGTGGCGGTCACGGTGATCGAGCCGGCGCTCGCGGTCCGCGTGATCGGACCGATGGTGGACTCGCGGCGGGCGGTCCACATCCAGACCGGGAAGCCGATCGTCGCACCGCGCGGGGAGTCCGCCGGGGGTGCGAGCCGGATGTCCGGAGCCGACAACCCCATCTCCGAGATGGCCTGTTCGGCCAGCTCGGCGGGTGACACCTGGGGAACGACGACGGGTTGTCCGTTCGGCGCGAAGACGACCCGCGGCCAGCCCCGCAGGGCTCCGCCGCCCTGGCAGATCAGCAGCTTCAACGAGCCTTGGGACGGCGAGTGGCCTCCCCACAGCGGGTCGCCGACGGGCGGAGGCGTCCACGGCTGGTCGACGCAGGCGAACTGCGGCGTTCCCGCGGCGTGGCCGCCGGCCTGCTGGCCCGGACCGCTCCCGCGCTGCGGGACACCGCCGGGTGGGCGGCCCGGGCGTCCGGGGTCGGTGGCCTCGACCCAGCACATCCCGCGGGTGCCGGCCGACTTGCATCCTCCGGGACCGGTCTGGCCGTACGCCGTCGCGGGCAAAGCGGCGGCGACCAGGCCGGCGGCCAGGAGGCAGCTTCCTTTCAGCATGGTTTCTCCAGGCGTGGTTGGACTTGCTGCACCAGCCAGCGGTCGGGGTTCGGGTAGCGAACGATCTGCGCTTCGAACTCGTACCGCCGCGGCTGGTCGGGGTTGTCGAGGTTTCGGCCGGACTCGCCGGCCTTGTCGCTCACGAGGTGCTCATCGGTGGCATCGAGGCAGTCGGTGACGACCACCCGCGGCGGCTGGCCGAGGGACACCGACGTCACCTTCGGGGCGCGCCCGTACCGGCCGGCAGTGTGTGCCGGGACGGAGGCGAGGTTGGCGACCTCGTTCACGTAGTCGGTCAAGGCCGGGTCGGCCATGGCCTTCGCCAGCTCGGGCCGCCAGTCCTTCTGGCGGGGCGCGTGCCCGGCCTGCTCGCTGATCTGCCAGTAGAGCTCGTAGGCCGCCAGCGCAGCGTCCGCGGCTTCATCCTCGGGCCGGGCGGTCTTCGAACCCGGCGGCAGCGAAACCGCGGAAGGCGATGCGGTCGGCGCCGTCTCCGGCGGGTTTCCTGCGCAACTCGCCAAACCCGCCGATACGAGAATGAGCGCCGCAATCGAGAACCAGCTTTGCACCATTGTTCAACCTTCCTGACGACCGGTGATCCGGTTCATCAAACCGGGCAAGCGCGACGACGTGAGCCGTCGCAGTTCTGTTCACTCGAATGTGTGCTTCACACCGGCCCGTAGTAGCCGGGCGAACAGCCCACGCCGCCGTTCCACCAGGCGCCAGTGACGCGCCATCTGATGACCGGCTGGAGATCGGTGAGGCCTGGCCCCACGCAGTAGCGGTAGAGGTTGCCCCAGACGTCTCGGACGTCAAGCATGACAGTGGAACCGGTGCCGCCGTCGCAATGCCGGTACTCGCCCCAGCCCTGGTAACCGCACGTCCCTTCCAGACCGATGTGGACAGCTGCGTCCGCGGCCGGCGTCAACGCGGCACCGAGCATGGCGATCACGATCGAGCCCGTTGCAGCGAACCGTCCCGCCAGGCGAAGGTGTTTCGAGTTCGTCATTATGACCTCCAAACCGATCCATGTTGTTGCTATGAATCCGGTTTACAGGCCGCGGTCCCACGCACTGCAAACGGCGCATGACACGGACTTTCAAGTACGCATGCGAAGTTCCGTCGAATTCACTCGACAGTCGACTAGTCCATCAGGGCTCACCACGACGCCGGTCTGTCCCGGCGGAACTTGACCGTGGTGCGGGATCACCGTTCCGGCCGCAAACGTTTCGACGGTCAACATGGGCAGCCCGGGGTTGCGCACGAACCCGGCACCGTTGAAAGCCTGGCGTCTCGGCGGTTCGGCGTAACCAGCAGCGACAGCGGCGTCTATCTGGGTCCGGAGAACCTCCGCACTTTCGCCGTTCCGAAGGGTGATGACCCCCAAGGTGAGCGGCCCGTTGGGCCCCCTACCGCCCGAGAACTCTTCCTTCAAAACGCTGCCGTTTCGCGCAGATGCGATCAGCGACAGCGGAGAGGTACGCACGTTGCCGCTTGAGCTTGCGCCGGAAGAGCATGCCCCCAGGATGTCATGGTGAAGGCTGCGACACCGCCAGATCCCAGTCGATGTGGTACTGGGTCAGCCACGCCGCCGTGTTGCGCGGTCCGCTCTTGAGCCGCTTGGAGATCGCCATGTCGCGGATGATCCGCTTGATCGGTCCGGGGGTTGCCGTGCCGCCCATCTTCGCGCTGGTCGCCACCAAACGTTCAACTCGCTCCCGACGCTGCTGCTCGTAGGCCCGGAACGCCACGGCCGGTTCGCGCAGGTCGCGCAGGCATTTGGCCAGAATGACGGCGTCTTCCATGGCCATCGACGCGCCGTGGCCGGCGTTCGGCGCCGCGGCGTGGGCGGCGTCGCCGATCACGATCATCCGTCCGGCGTGCCACCGTGGCGTGGAGGCGATGTCGTAGCCGTTGCTCGCGCGGATCTGCTCCGACGCCTCGACGATCGCCGCCGCCGGCGACCGATCCCGGCGGAGCAGCGCGGTCGCCTGCCGCTTCCACTCCTCCAGCGACGTCGCCGCCAGCTCTGCCTTGGACGGCTCCGGGCGCGGCAGGTTGACGAACCACCACGTCTCGCCGTCCGGCGCGGTCGTATACGCGAAGAAGACGCGCTTGCCGTAGATCATCCGGTACACCCCGGGCACCGGGTCGACCGGCGCCTGCCTGGCGTAGCCGCACAGCACGACGGTTCCGGTGTAGCGCGGCTCGGGCGCCTCCGGATCGATGAGGACTCGGGTGGCCGAATGGATGCCGTCGGCGCCGATCAGCAGGTCGCCTTCGCGGCGGGTGCCGTCCGCGAAAATCGCCGCCACGCCGTGGTCGAGGTTGGCGTCGACGTCATCGAGGCGCTCGCCGTGCTCGATCTGGATCCCGCGCCGGGTGGCTTCCTCGTGCAGCACCCGGTACAGCTCGGCCCGCTTGATCGTGTGCGGCCCGTACGCACCGGCGGTGCCGCCGCCGATGGGTGCTTCGCCGAGCTTGTTGCCCGAGCCGCTCCAGAAGAACGCGCGATCGGCGGGGAAGGACGCCTGCAGCACTGGCTTGTCGGCGTCGATCGCGTGCAGAGCGTCGAAGCCGTTGTTCATGATCGTCATGAACGCGCCGACGTCGTCCGCGCCCGTCTCGTAAGCCTCGTAGACGACGGAGTCGATGCCCGCCTTCTGCAGGGCCATGGCCGCGACCGGCCCCGCGATACCTCCGCCGATGATCAGCGCCTTGGTCATCCCGCTCCCCTCGTCTCCAAGCCCCGGGCCAGCTGCACCAGCTCGCGAACGTCGGCGTCCAGGCCGTCGCCGTCAGGCAGTGCGACCGGGACCGCCTTGGCCGAAGCAGGCTTACCGGCCGCGTGGGCGGCGAGGGCCTGCTGCAGACGGCTCGGCAGGTCCACGGCGCTGTCGGCCTGTGCCAGGTACGGGCTGATACGCACCAACCCGTCGCGGCACTCGACGACCCGGCGGTAATACCGGCGATGCGTGCCGCGTAGACGGAGCGCGTCACGCCACGGCGCGGCCGGCACCCGATCGAGCGCGTCGTCGGGAAACTGCGCGTGCAGCACCGTCCACAGTGGCGCGAGCTGCCGATAGCCGCGGCGGTGCCGCCACCAGACCCGCACCGCACCCACCCTCGTCACCACGGCGGGATAGCTGACTCCCGCCAGGAACAGCAGAACGCCCGGCATCAGCAGAAAGGTGACGGCGATCGCGCCCGCCACCGTCCCGGAGGATCCGCCGCGATCAGCGACCCCGACGCGGTAGATCAAGCCCAGCACGATCGCGGGCACGAAGACACAGTTCGCCAGCACAATCGCGACCAGGCCGACGGCCGCGATCCGCAGTCCCCGAGCCAGCCTGCCGCCCGCTTCGCGCGCGTACCGCCAAGCCCAGAACGCCGCCGTGGCAAAGCCGAGCGCCATGAAGACGTCGGCGGCAATGAAGAAGACCGCCACGCTGGGCACCGACTGGTCGTTGGTCCGGGCGGACGCCGGTGTCGCCAGCGCGGCGACGAGAAGCACAATCTCGGCCACCAGCAGCAGGACCGCGTACCAGCCGGCCCGTCGCCGGGCGACCGCGCGCTCCCGTGCCGAGAACAGGAAGAAGCACACGAGGCTGTACACGCCGACCAGCAGAAGGCCGTGCTGGATCAGGCGCGCGATCATCGGCGGCAGCCCCAGCACGTGGGCCCCCTTGTTGGCCGCGGCGCCGAACGGGAACGCCACGGCCAGGCACGCCACGAATACCGTCACGGCGCGCAGGGCGGCGTTCCGCGGGTTCCGCGCCAACCTCCCGGCCAGCCACAGCAGCAAGGCGGCCGACGTGATCCCGTACGCGAGGACCAGAGGTGTCACAGCCACCCCAACCGGCCTTCGAGAGCGGCCCCCATCTCCCGGGCGGCGCCGCTCGATCTTCCGCGGGCACCGACCTGGTCGAGGACCGATGCCCACTCCAGGATGATCGTCGCCGTGGTTTCGGCCTCGCGTTCCTGGTCGGTGTCGTAGGAGGTGCGCCGCAGCGCCCGGCGAACGGCGTCCGGCTCCAGATCGGGGTAGCGCTGGCGCAGGCTGTCCGGCGACATGTCCGGGTAGAGCTCGGCGAGGAGTTCGTCGTCGCACGGATCGCTCTCGTGGCCAGCCAGCAGGTGGCCAAGTTCGTGCAGGATGATGTGGTTCTGGTGCGGTCGGCTGGTTTCCTGCTGGTACAGGATGTAGTCCGCCGGGCGGGTGCTGATCCACACGCCAAACGGGCCGGGCACCGGGATGGAGTGGGCAAGCAGGCGGATCGGCTTGCCGCGGCGTTCACCGAGGCGGCGGCACAGCTCGACGACGTCCAGCGGAGGCCGGATGTCCAGGTCCTTCAGCAGCCGCCGGCACCGGCGGCGCAGCAGCCGCTCGTTCACCGCTCCCCTCGCTCCCGCGCTGCCTGCTGGTCGCGGTAGACGACGTCGAGCAGGTCCATGACCAGCTGACGACGATCCGGCGTCAGCTCCCCGGCCCGCATCGCGATCCGCTGCGCTTCCTGGTCCCCGGCGTTCGCCTTGAGGCGTTCCTGCTCCGCCGCCAGCTCGTGGAGCTGCTGGTCGACGCGATCGGTCACGTCGTCGTCGAAAAAGTAGTTGACCGGCACACCGAAGAACCTGGCCAGCCCCTCGACGTGCTTGATCGTCGGGTTGTCCCGCTTCCGCTTGCGCAGCTGCCAGATGTACGTGCCGGAGATCTTCGTGCCGGCGACCGTGATCGAGTCCGCGGCGAAGTCGTTGCTGTACTCGTCGCCCTCCGGCGATTTCGTGACGGCGAACAGGTGGTTGAGCTTGTCCGCGAAGTCACGCCCGCGTTCGGCCATCACCCCTCCTCAGCTCCCCTCGAAACTACCGCCCAACAGGCCTCTTAACTCAGATTAAGACCCGATCAGGTGAACACCTGTCCGATAGTTGAGACACGACCTGCGGAAACTTAAGATCAACTGCCTGGGGTGATCGAACCGGGGAGGGAACGATGACTCGACCGAGCACACAGGCGATCACCGCCGAGGACGCCGAGCGCCTGCGCAAGCTGCACGACGCGAAGCAGCTCTTCGGCGGCGACTGGATGACAGCGATCCTGCTGGCGTTGAAGAGCGGTCCGAAGCATTACACCGAGCTGCTCGACATGGTCGGCTCGCTCAACGATGCCGCGGCCGCGAACAACTGGTCGGGACGCCCGCGCGTGCTCCACGCCAGCGTCCTGACGCGCACGTTGAAGACGATGACGGCCGACCGCCTGATCGTCCGCAACCAGGAAGCGGGCGTCTTTCCACCGTCGGTCGTCTACTCGCTGGCGCCGGCAACCCGGGAAGCGCTCGAAGCAATGCAGCCACTGGCCGACTGGGTCAGCCGGCACACGGACATCGTCGACCAGGCGCGACACCGCCGAAGCCCGGATGCGGAGAACGGCCGCCGCTCAGCCTGAGATCGCGGCAAGCGTGCCGCAGGCGAAGGCGACCGCGATCATGGACGGCCCCATCGGCACCTGCCCCTCCCGGAACGAGTACCTGCGGAGTAGCACGCCGACCAGTCCCGCCACCGCGGTGAGCACGTACGTGGCGAGCAAACCGCCCAGGACCCACGGCCAACCGAACCAGCCGAGCAGGATGCCGACGCTCGGAGCGAGCTTGACGTCGCCCGGTCCCGGCTGACCGGCAACCAGGTAGGACAGCAACAACGCCGCGCCCCAGGTCGCGCCGCCGGCGACGGCCTGCAAGCCGCTCCCGAAGTCGTTGCCGACGATCGCGGCCGCGAGGACGGTGACGACGACGGCTCCACAGAGCGGCAGGCTGAAGCGGTCCGGGATACGGTGCTCGACAGCATCAACGACGGCCGCGGGAATGCCCAACGCCACGAAGGCCACTCCGAAGGCGATGGTGGCCGGCGCCCAGGCCGCCACCGCGGCTCCGGCAGCCGGGACAGATACAGCGGCCACGACTACGGCCCAACGCGGCAGCCTCGTGTCCGCAGCCCGGCGCACGAGAAGGATGACCACGGGCGTCAGCGCCAAGCCCACCGCCAGCCCGACAGCCAGACACAGCATCCGGCACCCACCCCCACGATCGTAAGACCCAGAGATGATCATCGTAGGGATCGGACCGCGGGTCCGCCTCCGCGTCAGCCCTTACAGGCCGAGGCCAAGGGCGAGCCGTCGGGCGCTCCGCTGACGTCCTCGTCGAGAACGTGCAGCTCGAACCGTGCCGTGTCGTAGCCACCGGCTTCCCAGGCGAGGTCGCTGTCGCCGAAACGCCACTCCCGGCCGCTCGCCCGCTCCCTCAGCAACCACGCCACGGCAACCTCCCAGCTCAGCGATCCCCGACCTCGGGTTCCGACGAACCTATCAGAGGCATAGAACATGCGTTCGATGACACTCGCAAGCCTCCTCGAAGCCCTAAGCTGACGGGCGTGAACTCGGGCGAAGACGGAACGACCGGTCTTCCTCGCTTGCCGTCGCCGCTTCACGAGCTGCCGGACGAACGGCTCGAACGCCACGGCGTCCGCCTCCAGCTCAAGCGAGACGACCTCATCAACCCGGAAATACCCGGCAACAAGTGGCGCAAGCTTCGCTACAACCTCCAGGCCGCGCAAGAGCAGGGCTTCACCAGGCTCCTGACCTTCGGCGGTGCGTACTCGAACCACATCCGAGCGACAGCCGCCGCAGGGCGGCTATGGGGTTTTGAGACGGTCGGCGTCATCCGGGGCGAGGAGCACAAGCCACTCAACGAATCCCTTGCCCACGCTGTCGAATGCGGCATGACCCTGACCTACCTGGACAGGACGACGTATCGCCGCAAGACCGAGCCCGATGTGCTCGCGGCCCTCGCCCGGCAGTTCGGCCCGTGCTACGTCTTGCCCGAAGGCGGCAGCAACGGCCTGGCGGTGCGCGGCACTGCCGAACTGGTCGACGAGATCACCACGGAGTTCGACGTCATCTGCTGCGCCACCGGGACGGGCGGCACGCTCGCCGGCGTCGCCTCCGGCCTGTCCGGTCCGGAACGAGCGCTCGGCTTCGCGGTCCTCAAAGGCGCGCAGTTCCTGGAAGAGGAGGTCCGCCGGCTTCAACGGGAGGCATACGGAACGACCACCACGAACTGGGCAGTTGACCTCGGCTTCCACTTCGGAGGCTACGCGAAACGCAACGCCGTGCTCGACGACTTCGTCATCGAGTTCAGCGAACGCCACGGCGTCACCCTCGACTGGGTCTACGAGGCGAAGATGATGTACGGGATCTTCGCCCGAACCGAAGCAGGCGACTTCCCGCCAGGCACAAGGATCATCGCGGTGTTGAGCTAGGCGCTATGCCTTGCCGTGGTACGCCTGCTGGGTGGCCGACGAGGTGTCGGTCTCGCACCGTTCCAGACGCCATTCGCCGCTGTTGATGGCGAAGTCCCGCCCGAACCCGAGCCACATCCCGCTCATCCGGCGCCCCGCCGGGTCGATCACCATCTGCAGTGTGCCGTGGTACGAGGCTCCTTTGTAGTAGCCGGTCGGTGATGTTTCTTCACGCCAGGTGCCGGTGGCGACCGCCATGTCCCTGCTGAGCTCCAGCCGAAGGCGCGAGCCGGTCGAATGGGGCAAACTCTGCCCGGCCAGCCGGCCGCCGTGCGCACGCAGCACAACGTAGTGCTCCCCGGTGAGCACCTTGCGTCGGCCGGAACTTGGGTACTTGTATTGGCTGTGCCAAATCCCGGACAGGTCGGTTCCTGACTCGGCGCCATCGGACAACGAATCGGCCGCAGCAGCATCGGTCGTCAACGCCCAGCCCGCTGACGCCAGCGAAAGAGCCGCGCTCACCTTCAGCAGCACAGACCTCCGGCTGACGGCGTTTCCACCGGATTGAGACCACGTCGAGGCCATCTGAGCCAGCTCCCGTACGTCGATACCGTCGAGCCGGGCCACGAGTTCCTGGAACCCGTCCTCGTCCGTTGGCTTGAGTTCGACGAGCTGCTGCCGTACCCGCTGCGCGTCGTCCGCAGCGCGGAAATCGGCAGCGTCCGCCACTAGATCGGCCACGCTGCATTCGTAGAGCGCAGCCATCTTCTGAAGCACCCCAAGGGAAGGCGCATGCCCGGTGTCCGCCGGCCACAACTCCCAGTACGAGAAGTTCTTGAACGTCTTCGGCTCGTCGGGCCATCGCTTGTTCCAGTGCTCGGCAACGTCCCGCTGACTCCAATCGCGGACAAGCCGCAGCGCCACACGCATGTTGACGTGGTAGCGCCCGGCGAACACTTGCGCGATCTCGACCCAGGTCTTTGACTGGGCCCGAAGCTCGGCAGCCAATTGCCGCTGCTCCTGCCGCAGGCTGCGCGTCGCGGATGGCATCTCGTGGAGGCTCCTTCTCCTGGGTGCTGTGCACCGTATCCGACCTGAAGTGTCACCCGGAATGTCCCGGTTGAACAGGGACATCCTGCCCGTCAAGATCACGGTAGAACTGGGTGGTTTGGTCGTCTGATCTGCGGTTTTCTGGTCTCGGACATCGCGACAAACCGGTCTACGCAATCACCCGACCGAGTCGGTGGACACCCACTCGACTTCGACCGCGAAGGCCTTAAGGAGGTACCGGACGTTGGACAACACCTCACATGTGGAAGTCACCCGCGTCGGCTCTCCGGTGACGGCCACTCCGCGATGGCCGACTGCGGCCGACCTGGCCATGGCCGAGGAACCGTATTACGTCCTCCTCAGCCGCGTCCTCCACGGCTTGCGTCACCTTCCGCGAACCCGCGAACGGAGCTGCGAGCCCGCCACACCGGCGGTACCGACGGCCGCATGACCGGGACCGGCAACCCAACAAGGAAACACCATGACAGCGCAAGAAATTCGCACACCCGCATCACTTACGATCAGCAACGGCCTGCGCGAGGTCCGGGACCGCCAGGGTATCGGCCTGCGCGAACTGGCCCGGCGGCTCGAAATCAATCCGTCGAAGTTGTCCGGCTTGGAAGTGAACGGGAGGCGAGCCAAGCCGACTACCGTGTCGCGCATCCTCGGCTGCCTCCAGGTCAAAGCCACCGAGTACGAACAGCTGATGAACGTCGCCGAGCACGTCGACGTCAAGAACTACATCGATCAGTCCACATCACCGGTCGCCGACCTGTGGGCGATCTACGAACAGCTGTCGACTTCCATCCTGGAGTGGGCGCCGTTCCGCATTCCCGACTTTCTCCGGACACACAGGTGGCTCGAAGCAACAGTCCACGGCGACGTGACGCCGACGACGAAACTGGACCGAGAGCTGTTTCACCGGCGATGCCGCCAGCTCCCGGTGGACCAAGGCGAGCGTCAGTATGTTTTCCTCCTCGGCGACCAGGCTTTGCGCATGCTCAGCGAGGAGACTGGTCACGCGGATCAGCAGATCGACTTCATCCGCGAAGTCAGCAAACGCAGGGACGTCTCCATCCGGATCATCCCCTCGACACCGGCGCCCCGGCATCCGACTGATGCGTTCACGATCTTCGCAAGCGGAACGACACCGATAGCCATCGCTCTCCAGCATGACCACTGCACCGCATACCTGACCAGCACATCACTGCAAACCAGCTCCCACCAGGCGGCAAAGGCTCTCCTACGACACGCTTCCGACCACGGCTCAACGATCGACGCCTGGATGTCCGCGGTTCGCGCCCGGGCGTCGTGATGATCGACCTCGGCCCGCGGCTCCGGGCCGGGTTCCCGCCATGACCGCCCCGCGCTGGATATCCGACCCGCAACACATCACCGCGGCGCTCCAGCGCGGAAAGTGGATCGTCACGCCCTGGGAACACCTCGGCCCGGACAACGACCCCGCACGCTGGCAGACCGCCCTACGTGAGCTCTGCGAGCACACCGACATCGATCCGCTTTTCATCGACATTCGCCGCCGCAGCCTCACGGTTGTGGTCAACGCGGCCCTGCCCGTCCCGGATGAGGAGGAGATTCACGCCTCGATCGCCTTCGTCGAACAGCGCCGCTTTACCGGACACCCAATCCGCTAAACCGCGACAAGGAGTTCTCCGTGTTCGAACTCATCGTCAGTCCGTTCCTTGACGACTACCTCGTCCTGCGTCCTGGCAGCGAGTCCGGCATCCGGCTGCCGGCGCGGTTGTGGGCCGAGTTGTCGTCCACCGAAGGCGGAAATCCGTGTCCGGGCTGGCTGGTCGACGCGGCGCGCCGTCGCTGGCCGGATCTGGATCTTTCCGGCCGCCTGCTGGCCGACGTGGTCCTGATGCGCGCGCCATCCGGTCACGCCTACGGTCGGGCCTCCTACGAGCTGAACCTAGGCTGCAACTACGACTGCGAGCACTGCTACCTCGGCCTGAAACGCTTCGAAGGCCTCTCCTGGCCGGATCGGGAACGGCTGCTGCAGCTGCTCTCGGACGCGGGTGTGCTGTGGCTGCAGCTCACCGGCGGCGAACCGCTGATCGACAAGCTGTTCACCGCGGTCTACCAGCGGGCGTTCGAACTGGGGATGATGCTGTCGATCTCCTCCAACGGCTCCCGCCTGGCCCAGCCGGACATCCTCGAGCTGCTGACCCGGTACCGGCCGTACCGACTCACGATCAGCGTCTACGGCGCCACGGCCGAGTCCTACGACGGGCTGACCCGCCGCCGGGGATCGTTCGCGAAGTTCTCCCGCGGCCTGGCCGCCGCCCACGAGGCGGGCCTGCCGCTGAACCTGAACCTGATCGTCACCCAGCGCAACGCCCACGAGCTGGACGCGATGAAGGCACTCGCCGAGCGCTTCGAGCTGCCGCACCACGTGTTCTCCAACATGTCGCCCACCATCTACGGCGGCGCGGAGAGCCTCCCGGCGCAGTCGCAGGAGTACCTGCGCAAACGGAAGCCGTTCACCGGCTGCAACGCCGGGCACACGTTCTTCCACGTCGACCCGCACGGCATGGCCAGCATCTGCAAAGTCGGCCGCGACCCGCAGATCCCTCTCCTCGAGACAGGCCTGGCCGGGCTGGCGCAGCTGGGCGGGATCGCGGACCGGCTGCTGCTACGCCAAGGCGGCTGCACCGGCTGCCAGCTGCAGGGCAGCTGCGGCACCTGCATGCCACTGGTCACCCTCTACCGGAAAGCCAAAGCCCCGCTGAGCGCCTACTGCCAGCACTGATCAACCGAAGGGAGGAAAAATCATGACCGCTGTCCTCGTCCCGCTCGAACGGCGCGACCCGAGCGGCACCACCATCCCCGTGCCGCTCACCGCCCCACGCGGCCCGGCCGGGATCGAGTTCGTCGAGCACCTGGACGATCTCGTCGAGTCGTCGAAGTGCAGCTGCAACGCCGGCGACGACAACCCGTACTAGCCGCGCGTTCACCAGCTCGGTGACCTCCGGCGTGTCTCCTGCCGGGGGTCACCGAGCGGCCTGATGGCGGCAGGTAGCGTGCCGGAATGCGATTCCGGCCCAGCTGGTTGCGCCGCGTCCTGCAGGTGCCCGTCGTCCCCACCCTGGGACCGGTACACCCGGACACGCTCGGGCCGGAGATCTTCGACGAGGTCGTCGCCGCCGCGCGCACCGGGAAGATGCTGCCGTTCGACAAGGAAAGCCGCTGGTCGGCGACCAAGTCCGAGACCGTCCTCGTCGACAAGATCGTCCACCGCCCCGACCTGACGATCATCCCCACGCTCACCCACCGCGGAGCCGGCATGTTAAAAACCCACGTCTACGGTACCGCCGAGCCCGACACCGCAGCTCTGCGCGCGGCGACACGCCGATGGTGCGCGGCCTACGGCGCGGCCACTGGCCGCGTCATCTGGTTCACCCCCGAGCCACCGCAGACCGACGCCGCAGGAACCCGGGTCCTGCTCAAGACGTTCACCCAGGAGGACGGGCCCGGCGCTGCAGATCGAATTCGCGATCTCGACGCCTGCCCGCCGTCCATTCAGGACACCTTCGTCCAGTTGGTCCAGCAGGTACCGGAAACCGGGCTCGGGTTCTTGTACCAGCGCTGGCGTGAAGGTCGCGTCGACGGACCGATCTTCACCGCCGTCGACGACGGAGTGGTCCTCGGGGCGATCGGTCCGCTCGCCGTGATGCGCGATCGCGACGGGGCACCGGTCCTGCTGCCTCAATACTTCGCGGTCGCTCCCGGGCACCGCGGCCGCGGGGATGGCCGCGCCCTGTGGCGGGCTGCCATGGCCTGGGGCGTCGGCAACGGCGCGCACTACCAGCTGCTGCAGGCCGCCGCTGGAGGGCCGTCGGAATCGCTGTTCCGCTCCGAAGGGCTGACCACCCTCGGCTTCACCTGCGCGGTGGCCGCGTGAAACAGTCCGACAGCACAGCCGCGTCCATGGGCACCCGCGACCGCGTCACCCTCCCTCCAGCGGTCCGCGCCGCGGTCGAGGCCGAGGTTGGCGAGATCCGCCGCGTCGAGCCGGTGACCAGCGGGCTGAACTCCACGTTCGCCGCCGTGCTCCACACCGCCCACACAGCCGTATTCGTCAAAGGAACGCACAGCGACCATCCTCGTGCTCGCGGGCAGCACCGCGAAGCCACGATCGCCCCGCACCTCACCGGCGTCGCGCCGCACTTGCACTGGCACCTGGACGTCGCCGGCTGGGACCTGCTCGCATTCGACTACGTTCCCGGCCGCGCGGCCGACCTCTCTCCCCGCTCCCGCGATCTGGCCGCCGTGGCAGACACGCTCGCTCGGCTCGGCGAACTCGAGACGCCAGACTTGCCACTGCCTCGGATCGAACAACGCTGGAGCGGCCTGGCCGACGCCGCCGACTTGGCGCTGCTCGCCGGCGAGCACCTGCTGCACACTGACCCCAACCCCAACAACATCCTCGTCGACGGCGACCGTGCCTGGCTGGTCGACTGGGCTTGGCCCACCCTCGGCGCGTCCTGGATCGACCCTGCCTGCGCCGCGCTCTGGCTCATCGCCGAAGGCCACACCCCCACCGAAGCCGAAGCCTGGGCTCGAACTCTCGCTGCCTGGGACGACGTACCGCCCGACGGCCTCGCCGCCTTCGTCAACATCAACGCCCGCCTCTGGGCTCAAATCGCCGACGAAGACCCGCAACCGTGGAAGCTCGCACTCCGCGACGCCGCTTCCCGATGGCAGAGCCATCGAACCCACTTCGACGATGGGCCGGATCCGCTCGACACTTTCGCGAGCTCCGCCGCGCCCGGCTCAGCGCAGACAGGCTGGCGTCCGTGACCGGTTACGAGCACCGCACGCCGTCGTCGCATAGTTGCCCCGGTTGCAGCCGGCCCGACGTCACGGCGATCCTGCAAAGTACGCAGTGACGATGCGAACCTTCTTCGGCGGCGGCAGGACGCTGTCCGGATTCTGGAGATCTCCGACCCGCACCGTCCATGCCGGGGACGACTTGTCGACGATCGGCGTTGAGTCCTGCGGTGTCAGCACGAACTCATCCGACTTGTCACACCAGTAGGCACCGACGAGGCCGTCGGATCGGCCTCCCCACGATCCACCGTTGCGGAGCCGGCATCGCGCACCATCGGCCAGTTCGAGAGCCCAGGGAACGGGGTCGGGGTCCTTCCCGACGTGGGGAACCGGGCCGCTGGCCGTCACCCCGAGCAAGGCCTTTTCCCACGGCCAACCGCCGCAAAGCAACGTTCGCCGGTCGGCTTTGACCCAGCAGACGTCGGCGCCGGCCGCGCTCGGCGAGCACACGACGATGTCGGACCCAACCGAAGCGAACGACGAACTACAGCTGTCGACGCCGTCGTATCCGGGAGTGACGGTGTACCCGCGTTTCGCGTTGATGCCACGGTCAACGGGTACCACGGTCACGACTCTCGTGGGCACGACGACCGGCTTGAGGAACAAGGTGACCGTGAAGGCCGACGCCGGCAGGTTCAATGTCAGCAGGTTGTCGAGTATGACGAATTCGCCTTGGAAGATGATCAGGTATCGCGTGAGAGTACCTTTGACCGCCTTTGACCAACCACCCACCGCGCCCTGAATCCGCTTCCAGGCATTCGGAGATAGAACCTTCTTCATCGCCTTGACGATCCCGTCCGGGTCTTCGATCACGCAACGGGCCACGGCGGCAAGCCCCTGCCAGACGTTGTCCTCCTTGCCCTTGACAAGCGCCTTCTGACCGCAGGCCAGTACTGCGCCGAACGCCCATGAACCGGAGTCCTTGCCGATCACATCCGAGATGATCCGGTAGAGCAGCCCGAAAACGATTGCGGAGTTCGTGAAGGAACTGGTGATCTGAGCGGAGCTGCCGACTTGACGCAACTTCTCCTGGGAGAATCCGAAATGCACCTGCTGCCCAGGCAGTACCACCCAGGTCTGCGACGCATCCCCCTGGGAACGCCCAGGTACTCGACCAGCTGGGTCATGACTCCGGGAACCCAGTCCTCGACTGCCACCCCAAGACCACTGGTCCAGGCCCACGTCGGGTCGACGGGAACCTTCACGAGCAACGCTCCCCCACGGTTGTTCACGACATCCACTTCGACGAGATCGCTCTTCGCCGGGTCCGATCCGACACAGACACGCATGGGAGCGTTCACGTCGTCAACGAAGACCGCGTCGGACAGCCACTGTGGACGCGCAGTCACCTTACCGTTCCGGTCCTTGCATTCCGGCTCTGGCCCTCGTTGATCGAAGAACTCCCCGATCTTGTGCGTCAGATCACCCGCCGCGTCGGCAACCCACTCCTTGAAGCTCAGGTGTGCCACGTCCACGCTGCCGGAGCGACGGTCCGGGCTCAGCCGGGCGACGTGCACTCGCGCGGACGTGACTGCCGCATCAATCCCCTCTCGCGGCGTGGCGGAGATGCCGTACGCCGAGCCATTCCCGGAGTCGTCCACCAGATACAACCGTCGTCCTGGCTCCAGGGGTTCATCGAACCGCCAGGTGAACGTCCACGGCTTGGCAGGCTGCCCACTGGACAACACCAGCTGCGCTGCACCGAGTCCGACACCTTCGCCGACGTCGATGGGTACCGGCAGCTTGGCGACGGTCAACTGAGCAGTCTGAGGACCGGCGCCCCCAGCCGGGATACGGACAGTCCAATGATCGTTGAGGACGACTTCCGTGTCCTTATCGGGCGGCACTGGCACAACTTGTTCATCGCTCGGTGACGCCGAGCTTGAGTCATGCGCTCCAACGGGCTCGGAGCGACCGGCCCACCACCAGTACGCCCCGCCCGCGACTGCAAGCACCGCGAAAGTGACGGTCAGGGCAGCGACCCGCCTCGTTCTCCACCACGCGTTCATCGCCTTCAGCCTCGATTAGGTTCACTTGCAAAGGGCCCGCCACACAGCGACAAACTGTGCCGGCGACTGCGCAGTCGCCCACACCGTAAATGCTGTTACAGATAGGTGCTCTACGATCAGACACAGGCACCCGTACGAGCAAGCTGCCAGGCAACGGGCTGGCATCGGCAAGGTCACGGATTCCCGACATCTCTCCGCCACGGTAACGGCGACCGATCGGCAGGCGACTGGCGTTTACCTGGCTCGATCGGAGGTGCGCCATGACATTGGCAGATCACATTATCGAAACGGGGCGAAATGGTGACCTCTCCGGCGACACGACCGAGGAGACCATCAAGGCCATCGTCGACCGCGTCGCTGGCGGATCCCACGTCGTACTGCATTTTCACGGCGGCCTGGTGTCCCGCGAAAACGGCCTGAAGGTCGCTGCGAACCTCCTGCCCGTATACGACGCAGCCGGAGCCGACCCAGTCTTCTTCGTCTGGCAGAGCGGCCTGCTCGAGACCCTGGAGCACAACGTCTCGGAGATCCTGACCGAAGACCTCATGCGTACGGCGTTGGTCAAGGTCACGAAGTTCGTACTGGCCAAGTTCGGCCAGGACGACGGCGCACGGACCGCCGGTGGGTTGACACCGGAACGCGAGAGCGTCGTCTACTCACGACTTCGTCCCGTCCTGAAACCCGCGATCGACCTACCGGCTGCACCAGAACTCGACGACTACCGATCGGCGACGACGGAACTGAGCGACGCCGAGAGTGCGGGCGATCGAGGCAGAACTGAGCCTCGATGCCGATCTCGCCCACGCCACCGACCAGGTCCTCGCCGGTCATCTTCCGGAGCAGGTCGAGATCGGGTCGCGGTCGGCTGGCCGGGTCCGCGGCTCCACGACGTCGCTCATCGATCCGTTGGTCCTGAACGAACTCGCGGGTGAACAGGGCGCTCGATCAGCGGCAACGATGATTTACGTCGCGAAGAAGTGCGTCCAGATCATCGCCCAGGTGATCAAACGCTTCGTCCACCACAACGACCATGGCGTGTACCCGACGATCGTCGAGGAAACCCTTCGTGCGTTCTACCTCGCGAATGCCGGCGGGGCCGTCTGGAACGCCATGAAGAAGGAGACCCAGGACACGTTCGGCCGGCAAGAGGGTGGCACCATCCGCGGAGGCCGGTACTTCCTGGACCAACTCGCGAAGCGCATCGGCAACGGGCCGGGCCCGCGGATCACGCTGGTCGGCCACAGCACCGGAGCTGTCTTCATCGGCGAGTTCCTGCGAAACGTCGCCAGCCTGCCCGACCCCGGCTGGCGGGATACCGCAAAGTTCCGGATCGTCCTCGAAGCCCCCGCTGCCACATACACACATTTCGCAGGCACGCTGAAGGCCGCGGAATCGCAGATCTCGGACTTCCTCATGTTCACCATGGACGACCGGCACGAACAAGCCGATCACTTGCTTGGCCCGTTGTACCCGCGGTCGCTGCTCTACCTGGTTTCGGGTCTGCTTGAGCGCGACGCCAACGGTGACTCTTCCGTCGAGCCGCTCGTCGGGCTGGCCCGCTACCTCCAGCCAGCTCCGGTCATCCCTGGAGAGGTGGCCGACTTCCTGTCGCAGCCTGGCCACGTCGTTTACTCCCCCAGTCCAGCCGACGCACCGGCCGGAGCTCGGAGTGCTGCCGACCGCCACAGCGAGTTCGACGACGATCCCCTGCTCCTCGCCAGCCTCGCGACGTTCCTGGCATGGCCATGAACGCCCACCACTACGCCCTGGTTGTCGGCATCGGACGCTACCCCGGCCTCAGCGATCTCCTCGCCCCGGTCAACGACGCCCGCGCCTTCCACGCGTGGCTGACGGATGGCGAGGGCGGCAACCTTCCCGAAGAGAACGTCGAAGTCGTGATCACGCCGGAGGACGCGACAGCCATGACGTCGTCCGACACCGCGACACCGGTCAAGGACCAGATCGACCGCGCGCTGGGCAGCCTCCACGCCAAAGCCATCGGCGCGATCGACCGCGATCCCGATCGCTGGGCTGCCTCACGGCTCTATCTCTACGTCGCCGGCCACGGGATCATGCCCGACCGGTCGGAGAGCACCGCGCTCCTGATGGCCAACTTCGACCAGCAGCGCGACTTTCTGCACAACATCGACCTCGGCCAGTACCTCGCCTGGTACGCACGCTGTGCCCCGGTCAGCGAGGTGGTGGCCTTCGCGGACTGCTGCCGCTCGTGGAAGGGCTCGGCAGAGGGCATGCCCCCGCCGTTCAGCCGGTGCGGCCGTCCGCTGGCCACCGTCAAGCAGATGGCGTGCTACGCGTCGGCGCCGGATCACGTGGCCTACGAGGAAACCGACGAGAACATCCCGCCGGCCCAGCGTCGTGGTTACTTCACCAGATCTCTCATCGCCGCGCTGAAGGAGGCACCGGTCAACGAGGAAGCCGGCGGAATCACGTCCGTCACCATCGCCCCCTACCTCAAGGAGGCGGTCCGCAAAGCCACCGCGACTCGCCACAGCCCGCAGACGGTTCAGGTCATCACGGATGCCGCGAGCCCAATCCTGCTCGCCTCGCCGCCATCGAGGCCACCTCTGCACTCGGTCCGGCTCAGATTCCCGGACGGCTACCGCGGCAAGGTTGACCTGTTCCAGCCAAGCGGAGCGGTTCAGACATGGGATGTGGTCAACGACGAACCCGCCGTGCTTCACCTACCGCCCGGGTATTACGCCGTCTTCGTCTCTAACACTTATCAAGGAACCCCCTTCCGCAACGACGGCAAGTTCTCAGTGCTCAGCGAATCGGCCCGGGACGGTGATGGTCTTGATGTCCAGCTCTGAACCCCACGAGGGCGACCTTCACATCGAAAGTCGACCGGAAGGAGCCCTGCTGAACGTCGTCGACGCTCAGTTCCGGCAGGTCGTGACCGGCATCAGCACCTTGGACATCCGAGTACCCGTCGGGGTCTACCGCATCTCGGCGCGCATCGGGATCAACACGACATCGCGCCTGGTGTTCGTCGAGCCGGGCGACAACCGGAAACCTGAGCTGCTCGAGGTGGGCTTTCTGCCTCCCAGCCCGGTTTCCGGAACGCCGGACCCCGACATGCACGGCGAGTTCGTGAACGAGCAGTCCGTCAGGCTCTCATACAGCGACGGCCCCGAGTCCGCCCTCATGATCATCCTGAGAGGATTCGACGACCTGACGCTCCTTGAGGAGATGGGCCTGTCTCTGCTGTCCCGCCTGCATGAAGACCTGACCGCCGCCTTTACATGGGTCGCCAGGCCTTCGATCGCTGTGGCTCGACTCCGGTTGCCCACCGGCGGGTACATCCTGCGCAGTCAACCAAGGGGCGAGACGCCGCCCTGCGACCAGACGGTGTGGCTCTGCCCCGGTTGGCAGACTCTGTTGTTCATCCCTTGCATCGACGATCGACCCGACGTCGACGCCATGTCGATCCACATGGCGAAACTTGACGAGACGGGCTGGGAACCCAATGCCCCGGGAAACGCTGCAGCCGAGCTCGCCTTGGCTGATCTTCGGACCGGGTTCGCGACCGCCACCCTCGCTATGGCCGAGGACCGCTACGGCCGTTACGCCAGAAATCCCATGGTTCGGCTGCTCGCGATGCACGCTTTGGTCGCCCGCGGCGCAGACCTCGCCGAGCTGGCTTCCGAGATCGATACCCTCTACAAGGAACTCGGCGAGCACCCGGATGTCCTGGCACTCGTCGCAGCGCTGGCTCTGCAGATCGACCGGCCATCCAACGTGTCCGTGCTATGGCCGCCCATGCTGACCTCCTCCTACCGCCGCTGCCTGCTGCCCTCGGACCGCAAGGAGGATACGGTCCTTCCTGCAGGCAGTCCGGCCGAGCACGTAGCCGCATACGCGAGATTCCGTGAGCCTTGGCTGCGCTGGCAGTCCACCGAAGAAATCACGGATCCGACCAAGGCCGTCTCCATCCGTCCTGAGCATTGGCAGCTTGGCATCGCTCCGCCACCGGCGCCGGCGATCGCCCGCGTCCGCGCCTACCTTGACGAAGTGGCGGAGTTCGACGACACCAGCATCGCCATTGCCGCTTCAACGCTCGGCGAGACGGAACTCTCCCGACGCCTGCACTACCCCAGGACGTTGGTACGAGCCGTCCTACAGGAAGGCTCCACCGGGACCGGCACGGCTGCCGCCGCAAAACCTATACCCGCCCATGACCGGGCCGGCTCGCGCGGCCATCCTGGAAATTGGTAGTTGGTCAATCCGCCTTGCGTGGAC
The DNA here is from genome assembly GCF_053601215.1 of Amycolatopsis sp. NPDC004772. Lineage (NCBI taxonomy): Bacteria > Bacillati > Actinomycetota > Actinomycetes > Pseudonocardiales > Pseudonocardiaceae > Amycolatopsis > Amycolatopsis sp. NPDC004772. The sequence continues at coordinate 135,754 of NZ_JBSGBK010000007.1, read as the reverse complement.
GGCCGCCACCGGCGCCTTGGCCTGGCCGCCCTGCCTCCCACTGCTCGATCTCGCTTCGGCGATCAGGTGACCAGCCGGGCGTCCGGCCGATGATCACGTCCGGCTCCGGGAACGGGTGCGAGTCGGCGTAGCGGGAGCGCCAGTTCGCCACAGCGCGGTGGCTGACGTTGAACCAGGTGCCGATCTCCACCATGTCGGCGTAGCGGAAGGTCGCGCCAGCCGGTGCGGCCGGGCCGTCCGTGATCTGCCGCTCGACGTGCTCCACGTCGGGAAGTTAGCAGGGATGAGCAGGTCACCGCGGTATTCGGCGTCGCGGCGCGTCGGCCACGACCAGGTCAGAGCTTCTTGATGAAGTCGAGCAGCTTCACCCCGTTGTTCAGGCTGTCCAGCTCTTCGAGAAACCGGGCTCGGCGAAGACGCGCCTCATCCGCCCAATGCGGGTGCGCGAGGACGTCTCCGACGTAGAGGAAGACCCGCGGACCGAGGCCCCAGATCATGCTGTTGACGGCGGCCGCCGCGATCGCGAGGTCGTCGACGTCGGCACCGAACCACACCATGTCGGCCGGGTCGAGGCCTCGGCTGCGGACGACAGCAGCGGCGGCGCGCAAGAGCCCGCCGGTGCCGACGGCGTCGTCGCAGAACGACCGCCCGGGCTCGAGATCGTCGAGCGCGACGGCGGTCAGCGCGCACGCGATGTCGCCGGGGGTGTACATCTGCGCGTTGACCTTCGCGGCTGTCCGGGATCGCAGCGCACCGAGAAGCGGGCCGAGCACGTCGCAGTCGAAGCGGCGCTCGGTGGCGGTCAGGTCGAGTTGCCCGGCGCGCAGCGCGGCATCGGCGGTCGCCTTGATCCGCTGCCGCAGCGCCTGATCGTTGTCGGCGAAGAGCCACCCCAGCAACAGGTACACCGACTCCGCGAGGTCCGGGCGGCGACTGAAGGTCACGGCCCAGACGGTGCGGGCGATGTCGAGAGCATCCCCTCGGCCACGTGGTCGGCCCGGTCGACGAGCAGTCCGCCGGCCGCGATGGTCGCCACGATTCCCAGCGGCACCTCGGGCCGATCGGCGCCGCCACCCCGATGCCAGGCGGAGGCAACCTCGACGGCGAGGGTCAGGGCGTGGGCCTCGGCGTTGATCGGGTTGCTCGCTGACGCCTTGCCCGAACGGTGCTTGCGGATCTTCATCTTCAGACTCCTCAATCCTTGTTGACTTAGTACTCAAGGTTTGTCTACCGTAAACCGCGAGCACTTCGTACACAAGGTTTGCAGGAGGAGCTGTAGCCCCGATGAACGTCCCGGAATCACCCAGCTGGTCGCCCCCACCACCGCGGCAACTGCCCGCCCTTCGCGAGCACCTGGCCGACTATCTCCTGACCCCGGCCGCCCACCTGCACACGGCAGAGGCTCTGCGCCGCCAGCGCGGGACGCTACGTCCCGTCGTGAAGCCGGACCTCGGCGCGCGGCTCCTGCTCGACGACGAGCACCAGCGGCTCAGCCAGGCACAGCTCTTCTACGTGACCCCCGACATCACGCGTCTCGTTCGTCAAGCGGCGCCGAGCCTGCGAGACCACTGGGACATCCAGCCGCAGGACATCCCGGCGTCGACGGGGTTCATGCTGTTCGCCGAGCCGCTGGCCGAGTACGTCCGCGAGGACGGCAAGCGCATCGACATCGTCGCCGTGTCCTGGGGCGGGACCGAGCTGCTCTCCTCGGACACCGGGGGGCTCTGGGTCTCTTTCTGGAGTGTCACCGACTTCGCGGCGATCAAGCGGCTGGCTCGGTGGATGGGAGCGAGCACTGCTGAGGCCGAGCTGACAGCCCACCAGCAAAACGCCGAGCTGACCTGGGACAACGAGATCTACATGCCGTGGGGCGCGACCTCGGCCTCGTTGGAGCCTGCCCCGGATGGCCGAGTGATTCAGCCCGACCAGATCGCCGCCGCCGAGACGACGATCGGGTGGCTGCAGACCGTTCACGCCGGCTGGATCTTCTGCACGCCGAACACGTTGACGAAAACCACAGAAGAGCACCTCCCCCGGACTCAGCGCGTCCGCGCCGAACGGGCGGGTTACAGCGCCACGCCGGTCAGGGTGGTCTCGGTGAGTCGCAAGGCCTCTTCGCGATCGGCTCATCGCGGCGAGCCATCGGGACGGACGGTGAGTGTCCGGTTCCCGGTCGCGCCGTTCATCCGTCGCCAGGCTTATGGCCCGGGCAGGACGCTGCGCCGGTTGACGCCGATAGCCGGACACTGGCGCGGGCCGGTCGACGCGCCGGTCCGCATCACCAAGAAGGTGAACTTGGTCGACACGCCACCGACCCGCACCAGCGAATAGCCGTCAGCTCGCCGGATGCACGGGCAGCCAGCCGCCATCGATGCGCAGGTCCGAGCGGGCGGCTTCGACGAACGCGGTGATCGCGTGGTCCAGCCGACGGCGGCCGAAATCGTCGTCAGGCCGAAGCCGCTCGTCGACGTTGCCGCCGAAGCCCGGCCGGCTGGACGCCTGGATAGTCCGGACGGTGTCGACGACAGCTCGAGCCGCGGTCAGCAGCCGCTCCAGCGACGCATTGATCTCCTCGCCGCAGAAGAACGCAGCCTGCATCGCCGAGTCCTCAAGGGCGTCGAGCACCGGTGAGGGATCGACGGCGTCACGTCCCCGCCAGACTGGCAGCCGGCAAAGCCGGTGAGCCGCGGCGTAGATCGCGGGGAACAGCTGGCCCTTGCGTTGCAGGACGACGTAGCGGTCGGCGCCGCCGTCGAGTACCGGATCCACGGTCAGGGGAGGTCGTAGCCGAGGTTGTTCGCGACGTCGTCGACGAAGTCCTCCCCCGCGACGCCCGGGTCGTTGTCCTGGACGTCCCAGGCCGCGTCGTCGATCGCGTCGCCGCCCTCGGTGAGCGCGGTCGCGACGATGTCGACCAGTTCGCGGGCGTGCGGGGTGTCCAGGTCGAACCGCTGCGCGGCGGAAGTCGCGGCCTGGTCGAGTTCGTCGTCGGAGTATTCGTACACGGTTTCCTCCGTGGCAGAGCCGAGTTCGGACGCAGGAGTCACGTCCCCGCCGCGCCGGGTTGATTCACCGCGAGCACGAGCCGCACTTCGGCGCCTCGCCAGGCGTTCCGATCGGTGGCCGCGGCCGGGCGGTAGTGCCACCTCGGGTGGTTCGAACACGCCAGTGAGCGCCGGCAGTGGCACGTCTCCGTCTGCCACCAGCCGCTGGCAGAATCCGCAGCCGTACGTCCTGCGGTGCCGCGACCGGGCGGACATCGGCTGCGGCTTGAACGCGGCCGATGACTTCGGCGATCGTCGAGCCGTGCACGAGGAGGTGGCCGTGGGCTTCCAGGTGGTCGGCGACCCACTCCACGGCCGCGATTTCCGGCGCCTCGTCTTCGTGTCGCATCGTCCATCACCACCGCATCGCCCGGGTTATCGCCAGAGACACGCACCGGCCGTGACGGGGCAGATTCAGTCGCTGTCGAGCGCTTCGACCTCGGTCCGCTGTTCGAGCGACAGCGTGGTCATCCAGGTGTCGAAGTCCTGCAGCATCGCGAGTTCGGTGCCGCGAGCGGACTGGACCCGCGCATGCTGCCCGGTGACCAGTTCGAGGTCGAGGCCGCCATCGATGGCTTGAACTGCTGTGACGTGCAGGGCACGCCGGCGGGCGATCGAGAGGTCGAACACCGGGAGGCCATCCTGGACGCTGGCGGAAGCCACGAGCGGTCGAATCCAGATCACGGCGGGATCGGCGGGGTTCCGGCGAGCGTGCCGAGCGAGTGCGGCACGGAACACCTCCTGGTCGTCCTCGGTGACGATGAGTTCAGCACCGGGCAGGTCGTCGGTGGCGTCTTCACCGCGGCCGGCGAGCAACTCGTTCAGCGCGGTCCAAAGCTGGTCGGCAGTCGGCTTGCTCATACGGTGACGACCTCCTCGACCGGCTTCCCTGCGATGGCGGTGAGGCCCTTGGCCTGCAACATCGTCCGGATTTCATCGCGCTGGGAGGTGTTGCTGCACAGGATGCGGCTCGGGCCTTCCGGGCCGAGGAGGTCGATGCCGTCGGCGAACATCACCTCGTTGCTCGAGTTGGCGAACTTGGCGATCTTGAACGGGTCGCGGGTCGACTTCGCGTACTGACCGGCTTTGGCCGGGTTGACCACTCCGTAGGTGTCGGCGTTGGCACCGTAGTAGTCGGCGCGGGCGAGCAGCCGTCCCGGTTGATCCCAGATCAGCTTCGGTCCGGAATCCAGTGACGATGTCGGCAAAACGCGCAGGAACACCGAGCTCGCGCCGCCGGTGAGCTTGTCAGCTTCCTCGCTCTTGCCCACACCCACGTGGGTGCCCATCGTCGTCCGACGCTCGGTGGACGCCAGGACACCGGTAGCCAGCATGGCCTTCAGGCCGGTGTACGAGGTCGAGTGGACCAGAGATCGGCCGGCGACCGCGCTGCTGAGCTTGCCCGCGGAGTTGCCGACGTCGAACCGGGTCCAGGTCAGCCAACCCGCCGAACGCCGCGGCGCCGGGTCGTAGCCAGTGCTGGCGGCGAGCGCGTCACCGTCGGCGAAACCCGTGGCCTTGGCGACGGCTTCGCGGAGAACCTGCACCTTCGCCGGCAGCGCTCGCGTGTGGGCTTCGAGCTGGATGTTCTTGGCGAAGTCGGCCAGCTGCGGGCCGGTCATGCCGACCGCTTCGTGGGAGCGTTCGTGAAAGATCTCCTGCCGGACCATCTCCTCGATGTGCTGGCCGGTGGCGTGCGCGGCAGCGACTTCGGCACGCTTCTCCAGGCTTTGCGCGGTGATGTTGGCGGTGAGGTAGGTGTACTCGCCCTCGTCGCGGGTCATCGGCCGGTTGGCCAGGTTGAGCTGTCCGAGCCGCGCGACGAGTTCAGGGCCGTGGCCCTCGCCCGCAGGTGCGATGACTTCGAGACGTCCGCGCAGCGAGTACTCGGTCGTCGCCGGGTCGTTGACGCCGTAAGGCCGGTAGACCGCCTGGTAGCCATCCCCAAGGTCGATGGCGTACTCCTTGCCGAGGACGTTGGTCGTGCGGGCCCCGTCCCAGCTAGCTTGCCCGGTGGTGGTGTCCAGTTTCGGCTTGATCCGGGTCGCGCCGCGGAGCACGGCGACCGCGCCAGCGGCCCCGTCGGGTGGCGACGCCGGGACCATGACGGTGACCAGCTCAGTGCCTTCGTGCAGGAACGGTTTGACCTGGGCGACCGGCGTTCCGGTCGCGACGGCGTGCTGCACGGCCTGGAGCTGGGCGGCGTAGTGATCGAGCATGGCTTTCTCGACCGGCGAGGCCGCGTCGCCGAGACCTTGAACGGCGGTTTCCGCAGCGTCAATCTTCTTCGCGGTCGTCGCTGGCGCCCCCTGCTCGGCGGTGAGGGTGCCGTTGGCGATGTGGTGGTTGACGCTCTTGGCCGCGGTGATGATCTTCTCGGCCAGCTTGTGCTGTTCGTCGATGGGCAGCCGGCCGGTGACCTGCTGCTCGACCTGCGTCGGCACCAGGTTCGGGTCGATGTCGAGTGCGTCGAGCAGCTTTGCTTCGGCGTCTTCGTCGACGCGGGCGTGCAGCACGGTACGGGGACCGTTCGCGCTGTGGTAGCTGACCAGCGTGGCCGTCGAGGCGTCCAGATCGGCGCCCCCGACGAGCACGGGCTCGCCGTAGGCGTGTCCGACATCCGGAGTCAGCGGGATCGGGGTGACCGGTTGTTGCCCCGGTTCGGTGGCGATCGGCTCGTCGATGACTGCCAGCGGCTGTTCGTCGACTTCGACGGGGTCGCTCCCCGCCGGCCGGGGTGATCGCGTACGTGGTGTGGGTGGTTTTGGCGTTGGTGCCCATCACGTCTTGCCGAGGTGCGCCAGGGCGGTGGCGGTAGAAATCTTCAGGTCCTCCGTGAAGAACTTCACGAAGTCGCGCCGCAGGGTCTTCTTGCGCTCGACGGCGTAGTCCAGAAAGGACTCGGCGATCTGGCCGGTGGTGACGGCTGCCTCCGGGATGCCTTTCGCCTTCGCGGCACGAGCACGCATCGGCGCGACCCAGGTCAGCTTCTGTGCGGCACCGGCGTGGGCGACGGTGTGGAGCATGGCGCGCCATTCGGCGTCGGGCACGGACTCGAGCCGGCGGATGACCGAGTGCGCCGCGGCCGGATTGACCTGCACGCCCGGCCCGAGTTTGCCGGCCAGGTGAGCGTCGTAGACCTGGTGATAGACGGCCGTGGTGCTGGGGCGGTAGCCGAGCTTGAGCTTGTCGCGGCCGAAGTTCTTGAACGACTGGCCCTGGTCGATGGGCACGAGCCCGCCGGCATTCGTGCGCAGGACGTTGCCCTGGTGGGGATCGTGGTTGCCCAGCGCCCAGCTGGTGACGTGCAGCCGGACGATCTCGTCGACGTCGGCTTGCGACCAGCTCGACGCGGTACCCGCGATCGGTTTGGCCCCGGTGAGCAGGGGCTGCACGCTGACGGGCTTGCCATCGACTTTGGTCGCGTAGACCGGGACGACGGGAAGGCCGGCGCGGGCGGCGAGCCGGGAAGCCGCGGCTTCGGTCTGGGTGATGGCGCCCGCGTGCGGGGTTCCTTCCTGCTTGGCCAGCCACGTCGTGCCGTCCGGTCCGGTGTGGAGGGTCTTCGGATGGGTGCCGCCGAGATTCGCCGGTGTGCCCGCCCCGAAGCCCCAGGCCGCAACGACGGCCGGATCCAAGGCCTTGGGGATGACGGCGTGGGCGGCCGAAGCCTGCTGCAGAGCGGCGACGAGCTGAGCGTGCTGCATCCCGAACCGGCTCAGACGCTTCGGAGGGTCCGGGGACGCTTTCGGCACCGGAGCCGGCTTCGCGGGAGTTTTGAGCGTGCCCTTGACAGCGCTGACCGTCGCGGTTGAGGCCTTCAGGTGGCCCTGCAGCAGCTTCCCGAGCGTCGACTTGGTCGCCGCTGCAGCCTCGGCCGACGTCACGATGCCGGCACCGGCGACGAACTTCCGCAGGTCGCCGACCTTCTGGCCGTCGGCCCAGGCGAGCACCTTCGCCTGGCCGGCGTGCAGAACCGCCTGGTTCAGCGGAGCCGGTTCGAAGGTGTCCCATGCCGTGGCGGCGGCGTGCACTTCGGCAATCGCCCGCAGCTGCGGCACCAGCGCACCGGCGTTCACCTGGTCGACCGGGCCGGCGTCGAGGGTGGCGGTGGCCTCGGCGGCGCAGGTGGCGGAGTGCGCCAGCATCGCCGACCGCTCGGCGACGACGCCGGCGATCTCCTGCCGCTCGGCCGCCGGCGTGGAGGCGCGCAGCACCTGCAGGACTTGGTGGGCGTCGAGAGTCTGCAGCTGCGGATCGGCGATGTGCCCGCCGTGTTTCCCGGTCGCCACCGCGGCACTCAGCTGCAGCGGGGTGACGGCTCCCAGGAGCTCGTCGACGTGGTGACGGGCCGCCGCGGTCGCGACGCCGAAGTCCTGAGCCGGGTCGACGCTCTGCGCGGTGGCGATCCGGTTTTCCCAGTGCACCAGCGCAGCGACCAGCTCAGGCTCGGCGGCGGCGCCTTGCTTGGCGACCGCGGCTGCGGCAGCGTCGAAGTCGCCCTGCACCTCGGCGAGGTCGGCTTCGGTCGCCGCCCACCCCTTGAACCCCTCGGGCAACGCCGAGGCGGTCGCCGAGAGATCCCACTCGGCGAGCGTTTTGCCGTTGATCGTCTGGCCGGCGCAGAGGGCGTCGTGGCGGGCCTGTGCGAGGGCCTGGATCTTCTTCTTGGCTTCGGCGTCGGCGGGGACGGAGGGATTCAGCCACACGGACAGGGGATGGGTGTCCTGCCCGCCGATCCCGACCAGCTCCGGATGCTCGAATCCCGATGCGGCGGCGATCTCGGCGAGTTGCCCGGGCTCGAGGTTTGCCAGGTACTGGGCGCTGAGTGCCTGGAGCTGCTCCTGGTAGGGCCCGGCGGCGGTGTCGGAGAGCTGGCTCCCGGCCGCGAGGGCCGTGCCGACCGCGGCGGAGAACACGCCATAGCCCTCGACCGGATCGCCGGGCAGGTCGATCGCCGGCGGTCCAAAGGGGTCTTCGGGGTCAACGCCGCCCGCCACGATCCCGGCGATGAACTGCAGATCGGCCTCCGCCGCGTCCGCGGGCTCCGCGGTGTTGGCGCAGACGGCGGCGAGGTGCTCGGCAAAGGCACCGGCGGGCGCGACGGTGTAGGCGGCGTGACCGGCTTTGGCGTTGGTCCCCATCGGCGGTCCCGGCTCAGTTCGCCGACCCGAGGACGTCGTCGACCTGCGCCCTCACCACGTCCCCGAGTGCTCCTTCGGCCGGCTCCACCCGCACAGCCGGAGCGACCGGCGTCTCGGCCCAGAACGCCATCCGGTCGGCGAACGTCGCCGGATCCGCGCCGGCAAGGCGTTCACGCCAGATCCGTCCGGCCACGGGTTCCCGCGGGATCCATTCGGCGAAGCTCTCCGGCTTCTCCGTCTCGAGGCCAACGACGCCGACAACCGTGACCGCGGCACCGTGTTCAGGCGACCAGGCCAGCAGAACCCAGACGTGCCGGGACATCAGGCACCTCCCCGGGTCGTGACGGTGCCGTGAGGAAGCAGCGAGGCCATGAACCGAACGGAGCGGGGCGAACGCGTCGGGAATGCGGGCGTGGACGTCCTGGCGGCCGTCGGCGGTCATCACGGCGCCGTGCAGGGCGTACTGCGCCGGGTTCTGGCTGATCACGACGAGCCGGTCACCGAGCAGGTCGAGCGCGGTCTCGATGCGATCCCGCCGCGACAGGCCGGTCAGGATCACCACGACGTCCGGTGGGAGGTTCCCGGCCAGCCAGGACAAGCCGGGCAGCGCCCAGGTCTGCCAGTTGTTGTTCTCCCGCACGGTTTGGACGTTGACCGCGATGGCGGCCGGCTCGGTCTCGGAGACCCAGTCGGCCTGCCGACGCAGGTCTTCGAGGCGGTACCAGTAGAGGTTCGGGACGGTCGGGATGCCGGCCTCGGCGAACTCGGCGGCGATGATCAGCGAGCGGCGCATGTTGATCAGGTGTTCGGCGCGGGGCCAGTTGCCGTAGATCGAGTAGTTCGGCGCCAGCATCAGCCCGAACCGCAGGGCCGCGATGCGGGCGATGAGGTCGTCGCGGTGCCGGGCGGTCCAGAAAGCCTCGACGAGCGGGTCCTCGCCGTATCCGCTGAGGACGGTCAGCGTGGTGTCCGGCACCTCGAGGACCTCTGCCGCGGACCGGCCGTCGCACCAGCGCGGGTAAAGCTCGTGGGTGCGGGGAGAAAACACCCGCCGCAGTCCGACCGCGTACGCCGGCCACCGCATGACCTCGTCGAGCTCGGCGACGCTGGAGCCGTCGACCTGCGGGATGAAGGCCGGCAGCGGCGTCGGCAGCGGGGTGGTGACGGTGAGGTCGTCGAATTCCAGTGTGCCGCCGACGTCGCGCATCCAGGCGTCGATGTCGGTGCGGGAGCCGCAGCGGATCGGGCAGGACCGGCAGTCGGTGCGGGCGCAGCCGCAGTAGGAGCAGTCGGAGTTGCAGCCGGAGCACAGCGGCGCGATGGCGACTGCAGGCTCGGCGTCGACGTACCAGGGGCAACGCCGGCAGTCGCAGCGCGCGGCCGGCGCATTGGGCATGCCGAGGAAGGTGCTCACGCGGTCCCTCCCTTGTGGATGACGTCGCCGAGCTGATCGAGCAGCAGCGCGACCGACCCCCGGTCGTGCTCCCCCAGCTCGGCGCCTTGGACCAGCGCGAGAAGCAGCTGGCGGAGGACGGCGAGAGCACGTTCGACGAGCCGGGTGTCGACCGCGGCGACCGGCGCCTCAGGCTTGGCGCGGAGCTTTTCGGCGCGAGCAGCGTCGGCTTGCTCCTGAACGCGCTCGGCTTCATCCAGGGCTTGCTCTGCGCTCAGCCCTTCATCAGCGCCGGCGGCAGCGAGGGCGGAGGGCAGCAGCCGGGTCCGGCCGGTGGCCTTCACCGCGGCCCAGATGTCGGCCGCGGCTTGCTCCCGGCCGCGACGCAGCTCGACAAACCGGATACGGGTGTGCAGCGATACCTTCGCCTCGTCCATCTCCTCGGCGACCTCGCGAGGCATCTCGGCGAACGCGCGGACCAGCTCGCGGGCCTTGCGCGGGCTCAGCTGCAGGCCGAGCCGGGTCAGTACCTCGGCCCACGGCGCGGCGCAGCCCTTGTCGCTGCCGCGGATGCGTTCCATCGCGGCGAAGCGGGCGATCGGGTCGTCGATCGCGTAGACCTCGGCCGGGACGGCGTGGCCGCCGGCCAGAAGCTTGCCGAGCAGGACGGCGCAGCGGTCGAGCACCAAGGCGGCGGCGAGCTCGCCCGGCCGCAGGCTCTCCCGGGCCAGGTTCTCCACGAGCTGCCAGATCCGTCGTTCCTCGTCCGACAGCGGGCCTGGGCAGACCACGGCGGGCAGCGCGGCGAAGTGCGGGTTGTCCGGCCGGTTGACCGCGCCCCACCGGCACGCGCGCAGCCGCCGCTCCCCCGCAGCCAGCTTCATCGCCGGATGCGTCCCGTCACCGGGATCGATCTCCTCGACCAGCACCGGCTGCAGGACTCCGACGCTGGCGATAGAGGAGATCAGGTCCGCGAGGTCCGCCGGCGTGGTGGCGTCGCCAGGGAGCCGCCCCTGCAACTCGGTGAACGGCGTGCCCTCGCCACGCAGCGGCAGCAGCGCGAACCGGCGTTGCCGCAACCGCGGTGATAACCCGAACTGCTGCACGACCTCCGTCATGACAGCCTGCCGAACACGCTCACCCACCGCGGGTCGCCCAGCAACGGCATCGCCACCGGCTCCAGCGGGCCTCGCGCCACCAGCTGGGGCAAGGTCGTCGCCACCAGGTCGACCCGCCCCGCGGCCGTGCTCACCAGGGGCATGGCCTGGGCATGGGCACGCAGGTCGGCGAGCCGGCGCTCGAGCACGGGCTGCTCGGCACCGGACAGGACGATCAGGACCCGCGGGAACCGGGGATACCGCTCCCGCCACGTCGGCTTACGACCCGATCCGGCTGGGGCGTGGTCGTGGTAGCGGATGTAGCCGACGAGCTTGCGGGCCAGCCGAGCGACCGGCATCGTCGCACGGTCCAGCTCGACGAACAACGTCCGCTGCGACCGCCTGCCAGCCTCCTCGAGCACGTAGTGCAGGACGGCGTCGGCGATCACGACCCCGCGCCGGTCGCCCGCGCGATCGCGGAATTGGTGGGCGGCCTCCGGCGTCCAGGACAACGGACCGCACTCGTCGCCGCGCTTCCGAGCCGTCTCGACGAACGCGAGACCGGTCTCGACGACATCGAGGGTGTGCTCCTGCAGCAGGTGCGCGACCGCGGTGCCCGGCAGCCGATACGCGCGTGCGTCGACCGTCCCGGCCGCCTCGATGGCCTCCGCTCCAGCCGGGGTGACGTGCCAGGTGCGGGGCCGGTGCTCCCGCGTGATCCTGTCGGCCAGCCCGGCGCGGCGCAGGCCGGCGAGCTTCGCGCGCACGGTGACCGGGGACAGCGTCGGAGCCACCAGCCGCCGGACTTGCTCCGTGGACATCAGCCGGTGCCAGTACAAGACGGTCAGGGCCTCGCGTTGGAAGACGTCCACGATGATCACTCCACGCTCGAGGTCAGGTCGATGCCGGCGCCGCTGCCCCGAGTCGGCGGACGTCCGCGGCGTGGCGGCGGGGCCGGCCGCTCGGCCTGCAGGGCGGCGAGGATCCGGTCGTCAAGGTCCTCGAGCTCGTCGAGGACCTCGCCGATCGGACGACGGGCGAGGTTGGCGTCGAGGGCCTGGTCGACGTCGTCGTTCCACTCGGGGTGGAAGTGCTCGGCGAACTCGTCGTCGACGTGCAGGCCGCGGATCTTGAACGGCGTCGTGCGCTGGCCGCCGAGGGTGACGGTGACGACGTGGTGGAACTGCTCCAGCTCGGTCACGGTCGCTGGCTGGACCAGTCCGCCGAATTCGCGGGCCACGGTGCGGGCGCCGTCGATCGCGGCGGCCGACGTCATCAGCAGCGACTGATTCTGCAGCAGCGCCCTGCGGGTCTCGGCGGCGAGCCGGTCGGGCATCTGGTTCATCGCGTGCAGCGCGACGCGGTACTTGCGCAGCTGCTCGAGGATCGCGGCGAGGTAGCCGCGGGAGGCGCCGTCGACCGCGGCGAGCTCGTCGACGAAGGCGTCGCACCTGCGCCGCTGCTCGACCGGGGTGTCAGCGCGGGAGCGGCCGGCGCGGAACAGGTCGTAGATCATGAACGACGTGATCAGCTTGTTCGTCTCGCCGGTGCCGGTGGTGCAGACGAACACGATCCGCCCGGTATCCATCGCCCGCCGCACGTCGTAGGTCGTGGCCGAGGAGCCGAGGAACGCCGAGAGCGTCGGGCTGGTCCGCAGGCGGTTGACGATGTTGGTGACGACCGTGGTCGCGTCCGGGGCCAGCTTCGGGAACGAGTCCGTCCAGTACCGGCGCACGCTGGGCTTGAGCGTCGGCAGTATCGATTCGCGCCAGGTCTCGTCGTCCAGCAGCGTCGGGATCTGGAAGATCGTCGGCGCGCAGTCCGCCGGGAGCCGCATCGCGACGTAGCAGAGCGCCTCGCAGGCCTTGGTGAGGATCGACTTCGCCCGCGGCGCCGCGTCACCCCAGCCGAGCGCCGCGGCGAACGACGTTACGACAGCGTCGACGCGGTCCTCGATGTCGGACTCGGTGAAGCCCTGCATGCTCAGCGGGTTCCAGCCGGGCAGGCGCTTGCTCCGGCCGCGGACGTCGAGGTTGACCTCCCACAGCCGTGTCCGCAACGCCGGGTCGGAGAGGTAAGGCTTGGCGCGTTTCCAGCCGTCGGCGTGAGGGTCGAGGAACCAGACGCCGCCGCCGAGCCGGGCGATCTCGATGGCCTGGGCCAGGGCTTCTTCGGTCTTACCGAAGCCTGCCTTGCCGAAGCGGGCGGAGAACAGCAGCTCGCGCAGGGGGACGCCGACCAGGCGTTCGTCGCCGTTGACGTCGGTGACGTACCCGAGCCGCACCAGCCCGGTCCCCGGCCGGTAGGTCGGAATCTCGCGCGGCGCGGGGAGCACCCAGCCGCGGCTGCGGGCGATCGCCGGCGACTGGCACCGGCCAGACGGCGGCTTCAGCAGGCCCGCGATCTCGCTGGTCGTCACGAGCGAGCCCGGCCGCGGCTTCGCCAGCCCAGTCCGGAATCGCCGGTCGAACAGCCAGCGCACTCCCGCGGTGTCCGCGCCGAAGTGCCAGCCGAGGACCCGCGGGCCGCGCACCCGCCAGTAGTTCTCGCCGCGGAAGATGTCGAATGCTCCGATGACGCTGCGCAGGTGCGCCTGCGCCCTACCCGGGATTTCCGAAACGCAGCGGATCAGGACCTGGACAGCGAAAACCGGCTCATCGGTCACGAACTTGTTCTTCACTCGCTGAGGCGAAGACATCGCATTTCGCGAACGCCCGGCTGCCTGAGGGCGGGCAGTGGGCAAGAACTCGCCAAGCAGTTCAGCGGCAAGGTCGGCGACTACGCCGAACGGCCTCATACCGTTTCCCCCGGAATGCGGCATGGCTCGACGAGCGAGGTGCCGGATACGCGCCGGCGTCAGCGGGATGAGATCAAGGCAGACCTGCACCGATTCACCGAGGTCGACGCGAATGTCACCAAGTGCGTTCGCCAGCGTCTGAAGTGGATCGTCCGGCCGAATCGGCAAGGCAGACAGCGGAAGATGCGCAGGCCGTGCCAGTACAAGCTCGGCTCGCGCCACGTGAGCGTCCGGCGAGGACGACTGACGATGCACGGCGGGTTCTCCTCCCACGAACGGTTTGCACCATCAGTCACGGGAGACATCGGCGGATTTGATGCAGTCGAGCGCGGGGCTGACTTTTCCTTTCCGGCGGTGTTGTGGATACACTCGCTGACAGAACATCGCAGAATCTGCAACTTGCAGGTGTTCCTGGACGCGCATCCATCCCGAGGAGCATTCAATGGCCCAGAAAGTCCTCGTCGAGATCCTCGACGACATCGACGGCACCCCCGCCGCCCAGACCGTGCAGTTCGGCCTCGACGGCGTGACCTACGAAATCGACCTCTCGGACGAGAACGCCGCCGCCCTGCGCGACGAGCTCGCCCGCTACATCGGCGCCAGCCGGCGCATCGGTGGTCGCAAGGTCCGCGTCGCCACGGGCCAGTCGACCGCGACCACCGCGTCCGACCGCGAGCGCAACCAGCAGATCCGCGCCTGGGCCAACACGAACGGCTACGAGGTCTCCGAGCGCGGACGTCTCTCCTCCGAAGTGGTCTCCGCCTTCGAGGAGGCCCAGGTCGCCGAGGCGGAAGCACCGGCGCCGCGGAAGCGCGCTTCACGCAAGAAGACCGCCGCCTGACCAGCAGATCACTGGGGAGAGATCACCGCTGTCGTCCCGTCGGCGGCGAGGAGACATCACCCTCGCCGCCGACGGAGGACACTTCGCCCTCGGATGTCGTCGCCCGCCGGATCTCGACGTCGGGGTAAACGAGCTTGTTGAGCACGCCACTCACGGACTCGCGCCCCTCCACGCTCATCACCATCTTCCCGAACTCGGGATCCGTGCTGAACCGGACCCGCACCCCCACCACCGACTTCGGCACCCACCCGTGCACCGGCCGCACCCGCCCGAGCTGGTGGGCAAACGCCCGCACGGCTTGTGGCGACGGATCGAACGTGGCCGTCGGCAGCAGCTCGAACCGGACACGGGAGCGGAGGTGGTGGGAACGAAGGTGTCGGTGGAGGACGAAGACCGCGATCAGGATCGCGACCGCGGCGGTGGTCACCCACCAGAACGCGCCGCTCGCGACCAGGTCACCCAAACGGAGCGCCTTCGGCGCGCTGCTCCCCAGCATGACCTGACGGCCATGCGTGCCGGGGAACATGTCGGCATTCGGGGCAGAGCCGAGAACCCGTCGCTGAGCTGGGAAAGTCCCCCCTTGATCGAGTAGAGCGAACGCGCCGCCAACGTCGTTGCCAACGATCGATCCAGCCGTGCTGACTGAGACCATGCAACCCCGCCTCCTCACTTGCCCTGATGAGGCGAGACACGTCCTTCAGCCAGTTGCCTCGATACGCGCCATGCTCCGATACGAAGCACTTGCCTAACCGTTGGGTCTCGCTTCACGGGGCAGTGGAATGGGCTGGTCGTAGTCGGCGCTGTCAGTGATCCAGGAAAGGACCGTCAGGGACTGGTCCAGAGAGGACCGATGGCGTTCTGGGTCGTCCTCGGTGAGGGTGCGGCGCACCCTGATCGCCTCGTCGATCGTCGAAATGGCCGGCGCCCACTCTCGCTGGATACCATAGGCAACCGCGAGGTTGGTGAGGCTTGTCGCCAGGGCAGCGGAGCTCGTGGCCGTGTCGTCGGCCCGATGCAGGTCGACGGCTTCCTGTGCCGCCGCGATCGCTTCCTGCCATCGTTCTTCGACGCCGAGCCACAACGAGAGGTTGTTCAGGGCGTTCGCCAACGCGATCGTCCGCGGTTCAGCCACCGCTCGGTGGATCGCCACAGCTTCGGTGGCCGATTCGATCGCCGCCGCCCAGCTGCCCAGGTCGGCTTGCAGGACCGCCAGGCTGTGCAGTGCGTCGGCGAGGTCCTTTTCACCGCCGGGGATTTCACGCCGGACCTGCACTGCACGGGTCGCTGCAGCCAGCGCGTTGTCCCGCTGTTCGGATTCCGCGTACAAGCCGGCGGCGATCAGCAACTGGTTCGCCAGGAGCGGCTTGTGCTCGTCCGGCCGCAACCGGGCGAGTCGTTCACAGATCACGACGACTTCTTCCGCGCATGCCACCGCTTCGGCGCCTCGCCCGAGCGCAGTCAATGTGTGGGTTCGGACGGCCAGGCTCCGTACCAGGTCGGAAAGATGGGCGTCCGGACGCGCGCCGGCCAGCTCGCGCAGGATGGCGACCGCCTCGTCGATCGCGTCGAGGGCCTCGGGGTGACGGTCGGCGTCACGCAGCAGGACGGCGAGGTTGTGCAGTCCACGGGCGAGTTCCGGCAGGTAAGCGCCGGACAGCCGGTCGACCAGGCCTCGCCGGATGCTGATCGCTTTGTTCGCGCTGCCCAAGGCGGCCTCTTGACGATGCAATTCACCGAGAATGGTCGCCAGGTTGCCCAGGCTGGTGGCCAGGTGCGGCAGGTGCGTGTCCGGCCGTCCCTGGACCAGTCCGTGGTACAGGTGGACCGCGTTGCCGATCGCCTCCAGTGCCTCTTCCTGCCGGTCCAATTCGGACAGCCGGTTCGCGAAGTTGTTCAGGCATGCGGCCAGGCCGGGCAGGTACGCTTCCGGGCGCACCTTGGCTAATTCGATGTACGCGCTGGTCGCGGCCGTGATCGTGATGAAGGCGTCGGTTTCCCTGCCGAGCGGGCCAAGCCGGATCGACAGGTTGTTCAGCAAGTCGGCCAGGTTCGCGTCGCGTGCCAGCGGGTCGTCCACCGGCACCTCGTCGTAGCGTTCCAGCAGCCGTTCCATCAGCAGGGCGGCGTAGCCGGCCAGGATCCGGCTCTGCTCCGGCAATTCGCGGACGAGCTGTTCCAGCACGCCGATGCTCGTCGCGGGGTCCGTGATGATGTCGTCCAGAGCCGTCAGCAGTGGTTGCGCCGCTGCGACCTGCGTCGCGGCCCGCAATGCGGGCACGGCGAGTGTGCCGGCGTGCTCCACGCACAGCCGCGTCAGGAACTCGCCCGGCCCGGCACCATGCGCCGGATGCGCGGCCGCACGCGCGCATACGGCCACCAAACGGGCGCCCTCCTCATCCGACGCCTCACCGGCGAGGGACGCCACGACCGCGCTGCGGCTCGGGTCACTCAGGATCCGTCCCACCAGCCATTCGGCCAACCTGTCCGGACGCACGCTGTCGAACGCCCGCCTGCCGTCCGACGACGGGTACAGCCCGGCGAGCCACTCGACCACCTGTTGCCGCCGATCCTGGGTCTGATCGGCCAAGCCAGGCACCCGGTCCAGCAGCGCATCGACGTCCGGCGCGGACGGCGGCCCCAGAAGCACCGCGGCCGCGATCACGGTGTCCAACGTGGTCTGGCTCATCGCTGGGAGCAAGCCACGAGCGACCGCGGTCCTACGCCAATAGGAACTCTCGTGCCCCAGGAGCCGGTCCTCGGGCAGCTGCCCCAGTTCACCGGTGTCCTCCAAGGAACGCGGGGCGTCCAGCAGGTCGGTCAGCGCGGTCATGTGCAGGGCGAGCACCGAATCCATCGCCTCGCTGTCGTAGTGGCCCGCCCGCGCGAGTTCCGCGCCGACGCCAGCCCAGTCGATCGCCCGGCCGGTGTTCATCCCGGCCAGCGCCGCCGCGAACGACACCACCGCGGACCGATAGGTCTCACGTCGGCCGGCGAGCGTGGTGTCCAGAGGCGGCAGTTCGGTAATGAACGCGCGCGCGATCAGTGCACGGGCGGACTCGCCCGCGTCACCGAGCTGCTCCCACCAGGAACCGGCGGTACGTGCCAGCAGCAAGATCCGGACCGAGGGGGCAGCATCTCGCCGGCTCAGCGCGCGCAGCAGGTCGGCCACCTGCTGCACCCGCGTCTCCGCCTGGTCGACGACGACGAGCACGGGCTCGACGACGTCCGCGATCACCTCGAGCGCCGCGCCAGGGGCGCGCTCACCGAGCCAGAGCACCACCCGGTCGCGGTCCCGCAGCCGGACAGCGAACTCGTGCGCCAGCCGTGTCTTGCCCTGGCCGCCCTGGCCGTGCACAAGCCAGACGCCGGTCCCGGCCTCGTCTGCCCAGGTAGCGAGCCCGGCGAGGAGGTCATCCCGGCGGTGGAACGGCACGACCGCGTGATGCGCGTGCAACAGGCCGGCCGGCGTGATCACGCCGGCCCGGCCGCCAGCTACGTCGTCATCAGCTAGCCCGGCCAGCTCGATCCCGTCGAACGCGACCGGAGCCGGTCCGTGCTCTTCCAAAGTCATGCGGAACGCTGGGTCGCGGTAGAGCCGGTGCGCCGGCACCGCTTCGAGGACGCCGTGCCGCCAGCCGTCCGGATCGCTCGCGACCACGCCGACCAGCCGGTCCGCCGCGAACACCGCGGCGCCGGACATCCCGCCCCAGGGTGAGCGGCCGCGTGCGGCCGGCTCCGGCGGCGGACCGTCGAGCCGGATCAGGTAGCGACCCCCGACCATGCGGTCGCCGGGATTCAGTGACCCCTCGGGCTGCGCCAGGTCGATCGGCCGGCCCTTGCGCTGGATGATGTCCGGCACTCCCCAGCAGTGGCACCGGATGCCGGGGCGGTGGGTGACCGGACGGCCCCAGCGGACCAGGCCGTCGGAAGGCTGGTCCGCCGGCCAGCCGGGATCGTCGACCAAGACCAGCGCCGCGTCGCAATCCTTCTCAGTGCCGCACCACACCACCCGGCCGGTGCCGGTTTCCGGACGACCGGGCCGAAAGAGCGATACGGGGGCAGCCAGCGCCCCGGCCACGTGCGCCGACGTCAGCACCAGGCTAGCCCCGATCAGGTAGCCGGAGCCCGGCCCACCCGAGCCGGTCACCGCGACCACACGGTTGAGCAGCATCGACGTCAGCGTCCGACGCCGGACAGATCACCCGGCCCCGCAGGGCGATCCGGGTCGCCGGACACCAGCAGATCGCCGCCGTCGGCACGCCTTGGGGTCAGCGTCAGGCGAACCCGCTGTGTGCGGCCTCGCGCGAGCGCGGCTTCGCCGTCGGCGGTGAACACCCATGCCTTGAAACCGGCCTTGACCTTCGCGTCCTTGCGCAGCTCAACCGAGAACTCCAGCTCGATCGGCCCCACAGCCAGCTCCACGTCCTGCCCGGCGCCCCATGCGGCAGCCTCGATCAACTCGTCTCGCAACGCGGCAACTGCATGTGCCAACTCGATTTCCATGCCAACTCAGTCGCCGTAACCCAGTCCGCCGCTACAGCCTGCCCGCGCAGCCGCCGCGCCAGCCGCGATAAGCGACGCGACTGCGCAGTCAGAACTGTTGACCATCGAGAGTTTCCGCCATGTCAGCTGTCGCCGGATCGCGCACGTCACCCGTTGGCAAGCCACATCACTTGGCCACAACGGATCATCGGAAGCCGCTTGGCCGTGTGGCGCCGAGAGGTTTTCCCACGCGATCGATCCGGACCGGCTTGCCGAAGTCCGGCGCGTTGATCATCGAATGGTCCGAGATGACCAGCCCGACGTGGGTGATGTGGCCCATGCTTGTTCCGAAGAACACCAGGTCCCCTGGCTGGCTCCGATCGGGAGCCACAACGGGACCCGCGAGGTATTGGGTTTGCGCCGTGCGCGGCAGGCCAATCCCGGCCACGGCGTAGGCCGCTTTCGTGAGGCCCGAACAGTCGAACCCTCGATCGTCGTGAGCTGGGCCGTCTCCGCCCCAGACGTACGGAAGGCCAAGTTGGTCGCAGGCGAACTTGATCGCGGCCTGGGCAGCGTCGTTCGGTGCCTGCACTGCGCCGCAACTGTACTTCTCCGCTTGGGCGAGGACCTTCTTCACGTACCACTCGGCGTGGTTGTAGGCGAAGATCGCGGCGTGCAGGTCGCGGCCGTCGCGGGCTCCGGAGTCGCAGAGGTAGGCCGCGGCGGCGTAGATCGCGTCGTGCGGGTTGTACCGGGACGGCGGGTGCGCACCGCCGGGCGGCAGCGGGTGCCGGGCGACGACGCTGTCGAACGTCGGCTGCAGGAACTGCATCGGGCCGCCCGCCTTGGCGCTGTTCTCCCCGCTGTGGACGCCGGGCAGTTGCGAACGTCCGTGGTCGGTTTCGATCTTGCCGATGGCGGCGAGGATGGTCCAGTCGAGGCCGGGGCAGGTTTGTGCGGCTTCGCGGTAGAGGGCGAGGTAGTCGGCCGGGATGTCGCCCACCGCGCCACCGTTCGATGCCGCTGCCGAGCTCGAGTCGCCCGCCCCGGCGAGCGTCGCGAGCAGGACGACGACGATCAGCACGCAGACGGCAGGCGGGCCGAACAGCAGCAGCGCGGCCAGACAGCCCCAGCGGGCCGGGTGCTCGCGAAGCTGGTCTCGTGCGGTTTCGGCGCCCCGGAGGGCGAGCAGCGGGTTCATCGCCGGCCGGCGGCGTCGCCGAGCCGCTGGCGCAGCCGCTGCGCCCACGGAACGGACGGCGGCAGCATCGCGGGCGGCAGAGCGGTCTCAGCCAGTGGCTTCGTGATGAAGCCGCGCCCGCCGGCTGCGGCGCCGAGGTCGGTACCGGTGAACGCCGGTTTCCGCCCGGTGGCCGGCGGCGTCGCTCCGGCGATCTCCGCGCTGAGGTAGGTCGACGCTGCCCGTTTCTGCCCGCCTGCACGGTTGCCGAGTGCGGCGAGCACCGTCGTGGCGGCGTGCCATGCGGGCCGCGCGCCGGTCGCTGTCCCGAGGTTTCCGGCGTAGGCCGTGGCGTAGGTCTTGGCGGCCTCGGCTCGGCGGGCCAGCGCGCCTTTGGCGATGCCGGCCTTCGTGGTGAGCGCCGTCTGCGCACGGTGGGCTGCCTGCGGCCACGAAACCGGCGCTCCCACGGTGTACTTGAGCACCTGCCCTCCGGCATGCCCACCAGCACTCCCAGCGGTGACCAGGCGCTCCTTGAGCCGCCCGACCGGTGCGAAGCTCTCCGCGAACGCCGACGTCCCGGCCTTGACCGTCCGGGCCAGGCGATCCGGGCCAGCGGGGACGACCGGCGTCGGCAGCGCCTTCGGGGTATGGCGTGGCCTGCCGAGCTGCTGCAGGCGGGAACTGACCTGACCGCGGACTCGCTGGAGGTTCGCGGCCAGTCGTTTGCGGAAGAGGAAGCCGGAGAAGACGACGAGGTCGATTACGGCGAACCGGACGAGCTGCGGGCCGAGGTCGGCCAGCATGAGCGTGCGCAGCAGCACGGTCATTACGGCGAGGAAGACCATGCCGGCCAGCAGCCGGGCGATGGTGGCGGCGATCGAGCTGACCCGGTAGGCGAGCTGGTGCTGCATCGAGGGCACCACCGCGGCGACCAAGGCGAGCGCGAGCAGCAACCCCTCGAACAGCAGCAGGTACGGGGCCAGGACCTGCACGGCGTTCAGGCAGATCACCAGGATGGCGAACAGGAGCATCGCGATCGCGTACAGCCAGGCTCCGAGGGTGCGGTCGCCGTCGGCGACCTCGTTGTACTTGCCGTAGTCGCCGGGGCAGCCGTCGAGTTCGCGGGCCTTCGTGCTGTCGTCCTTACCGGACCACGGACCGTCGTCGAGGACGCGCTTGACGGAGTACTGGCACACGCCGGCGATGCCCTTAACCCGGCTGATCGGCGTGCCGTAGTTGAGCGTCTCCCAGGGTGTGACCAGCAGGTTGTCGATGAACGCCTGACCGATCGGCGCGGCCGGGTTCCCGGTTCCGCCGGGCTCCTGGCCCATGACGACACTGGAGACGTCGGCAGCGAGGTCGCGAGACAGGGACAGCACGCCGTCGTCGCCGACGAGGACGTCGACGGGATGGGTGAGGATCGCGGCGGCGAGGACGTTGACCGCGATGGTCGACGCGGTTTCCCGCCATGCCCGGGTAGTCAGGCCGCGCGCGAACAGCAGCCCGAGGTAACAGGTGGCCACGAGCATCGCGATCTCGCGGAGCTTCAGGTCGCCGATGATCGAGGTCTGCCAGATGCCTTCGAGGTCGCGGGCCGGCGCTTTGATCCAGTCGAAGACCTGAGTGGAGGCGGCCCATTCGGTGAACCAGACCGAGAACCCGACCGCGTACTTGCCGACGGCGAAGCCGATGTTGGCCAGCCACAGCCAGATCGTCGGCATCGGGTTGTCGAGCAGGCCGGGCAGGTTGGCGAAGAGGTCGTAGTTGTGCAGGTCGCGGCCGTAGCCGTCGTCGATGCTGAAGATCCCGCCGAGGTGGACATGGTAGCCGGGGTCGTCCTGCAGCGGCAGAGGCGGCGCGTCCGGATCCGGCTTCGGCGGCGGCTGATCACCGGGCACCCACAGGCACGTCGGATATGGCTCGCACGGATTCTGGTGCGTCTGGCCGTGTGCAGATTGTGGCGTGACGAGTCCGATGAGGACGGTCACGGAGACGATCGCGAGTCCACGGGTTACGCACGACCTCAGCCTCATCACGTCCTCCTGCCCTGCGTCTCCGTGAGACAGGGATCAGGAGGCCGGTCTTCAATGCGCCCGATGGCCTCGGGATACGTCAGGTGTGGTCAGGACGGCGTCCGGCAGCGTGCGGTACGGCTGGGTCATGACCTTGACCTTGCCGATCCGTCCACTATGGTCCCGCACGAGAAACTCCCCCGCCCGAGCACGCCGCTCCTCCTCGCCGCCGGCCGGGTTCAGCGGCGACAGGTCCTTGGTGACGACATCGTGGTAACGAGCGTCGGCGGGGTCGACGCCGAGCCAGGCCAGGCCGCTGCGGGCGAGACCGTCGTCGCGGTGGCGTCCGAGGAAGCGCACCGCGATCAGGCCACGCAGAACGTCGCCGCCGAGGTCTCTCGGCGCATGGGAGCCGAAGGCGGCGTCGGCGCCGTGCTTGCGGCCGTCGCGGACGAACTCCAGGGCGATCTGCTGTCCCTCGGGAGTGCCGGTGACGTTGTAGGCCTCGTCGCAGATGAACTCGCCCCACCGGCCCGGGGTGAAGCAGATTTCCTTGGCGATCGCGGCGATGAGCAGGTGGAAGGCGCGGCCGAAGAGCTTGCGCGGCGGGATCCGGGCGGCCATCCGCTCGTTGCTCATCTCCAGGGCACTCGGCAGCGGGATCTCGTTGGTGCAGAACACGACCATGTCCGCGCCGAACAGGTCGACCGGCGCCAGGTCGGGGTCGAAGATCGGGCGGGTGATCGGATCGCGCCGCAGCCGCTCGAGCCGGTCGGCCAGCGCCCGGGCGGCCGGGTCGCGGGCGCCGTGCTTGCGGAGGGTGTCGACAAGTCGGTTGCTGGAGGCGTCCGGGTGTCCGCTGACGTCGTCGAGGCCGCGGCCGAGCGCGTCCCGCTCCGGGGAGTTGGACTCCAGGTCCAGCCACGAGGCGAAGAACGTCTCGGCGATCCCGGTGCTGGACTTGCCGGAGGTGCGGAAGACGCGCAGCGGGTCGCAGGAGTGCCGCAGCTCGGCTGCGGCGGGCCGGTCGTCGAGGCTGGGGTCGATGATGTCGACTATCTGCGCGTTTCCCGGCAGTGCCGCGGCGACGGGTGCCCATTCGCGGCTGCGGGTCCGGTCGATGACGATCACCCGGCCATCGAGCATCAGCCGCACGACCGCGGCGACGTTCTTCAGGATCACCGACTTCCCCGCGCCCAGCTCGCCGATCACGGCGATCCCGCCGGAGGAGTCGTGGGTGGGTCCGTAGGTCGGGTCGAGCAGGAACGGGGTGATGGTGCCGCCGTCGACAGTCAGGCCGAACAGCGCGCCGGCGGGGTCGCCGAAGTCGGTGGCCGAGACCGGCAGCAGCATCGCGGCGTCGGTGGCGAGGAGGTTCTGGCTGCACTCGCGCACCACCATCGGCGTCCGGCTCCCCGGCAGCAGCGCCTGATACAGCTGCCGCTGCCCACCGAGCGGCCGCTCCCACCGGTACTCCCCGCCCAGGAACGCCTGCCGCAGTGCCTTGGCGCGGGCGTCGACATCGCGGGCGGTCTCACCCCAGACGCAGGCGACGACGCCGACTTCGAGGTCGATCTCGGTCGAGCTGGCGCCGAGGCGGGCGTTCTTGTGCTGGATCTCCTCCTGCGCCGAGATCACGTCCGCCGGAACGCCGGCGGTGTCGCCGGCGTGCTCCTCGTCCTGGCTCATCAGGTCCCGGGTCCGGCGCCGGTTGGCCGCGCGGGCGTCCTCGTTCGAACGGGCGGTTATCCGCAACGCGTAGTCGACGCCGAACCCGATGTCGGCCAGCCGGGCCAGGATCTCGTGCCCCGGGAACGTGAATGCCCGCGGCATCTCGGCCAGCACGAGGAAGGCCTGGTAGCTGACGGCCGCGCCGTCGTCGTCCGGGGTCACGCACTTGACGAACCGACGGTTCAGCAGCCCGAGCGGTCCCCAACCCTGGCGATCCTCCGCCGGGTCGGTGCGGCCGCCTTCGTCGAATACGCAGCTGCGCAGCGTCGTCAGCCGGGCCCGTCCGCTCCCCCGCCGCACCGCGAGACCGGGGTTGTGAACGGCGTCGGTCCGGTCGAGCTGAGGTTCGTTCACCCCACGGACCGGGGCCCGGCAGAGCCACCACAGCAACTCCGCCTCCGTCGCCGGCCGGAACGGGACCGCGCCGCCGAGCTCCTGGGCCGCCACCCGCGCCCGCTCCCGGCCTGCCGCCACCGCAGCAGCCGAGGCGGGCCGGGCAGGAATGCCCAGCAGCTCACCGACCGCCGCGGTCGTCGCGCGCGCGGTCGCCTGCACGGCTTCTTTCCAGCCATGGCCGGTGAGGGGTTTGGCGAGCCAGAAGCTGCGGCCGAGGACGTCGAGGGAGTCGAGCTGGTCCCAGGCGTTGTGGACGGTCTCGGCCCAGTGCGGGTTGGCGTCCAGGTCGATGCCGTCGAGGCAGCGTTCGACGATCGCGTGGGCCTGGACCTGCTCGCACAGCGACGCGATCATCACTTCCCCGCGCAGCGACTTCGTCAGCGTCACCGTGCGGTCATACAGTTCCCGCAGCTGCCGGCCGGTGGAGCGGGCGCTTTCGTGCGGCAGCACTCGCCACACCGCCCAGACCGAGCCGTCGACGCAGAACAGCAGGTTGCCCGCCACATCGGTCACCGGGGAATCCATCACCGTTCCCGAGCCTGGGCCAGCACCTGCTGCAGCGACGAAACCGGCGCCACCGGCTGCTCGGCCACGTCGAGGTGCACGTACAGCCAGCCGCGGCTGCGCTCGGGTCGCGCGGGCCGATAAGGACGGCGACCGAGCATGCCGGCTCGCGGCGCGAGCAAGTGCGCGCCGAGGCCGGCGAGCCAGCCCAGCGGCGTCCGGGACTCGATCCGGGCACGCCGGAGGAACACCGCCGACAGCGGCAACACCCAGCGAGCCGGGCCGAGCCAGTCCAGCAGGGGCAGCTTCCACACCACGACCAGCAGAATCAGGAACAGCGTGCCCTGGGTCAGCGTGTACGGGCCGCCGGGCAGGTAGCCGCCATCGCGGCCGGGCATCCGCCCGAACATCCGGGGGAACCGCCGCGACCGGGTGTAGGAGCGGCCGACCAGGACGTCGCCGCGGCCCTTCGGCGCGGTCAATGGGTGAACCAGGCGCCGAACATGCCGGCGACCGCGTCGAGGTTGAGCAGGATGCCGAGGAAGATCGCCGCGATCACGCCGTACTTGATCGCCCGGGTGAAATTCCCGCGGGTGCCGATCAGTAGCCCGATCCCGCCGACGACGGCGGCCAGCAGGATCAGCCGGCGGACGGACTGGTCGCCCCAGGCCAGGTTGGTGTCGATCCAGGACTTCACGTCCGCGGCCAGCACGATCATCGGACTTCTCCTCGCTTACCGGCCCACCAGCAGCGGCGCCGGATCGATGCGATTGATCTCCCACCGGCCGGCTCGCGCGACCAGGGTGAGCGCGTAGTCGACTGGCGTGCTCTGCCCAGTGGCATCCCATCCCGAGGCTTGGGTGAAGCTGTGGATAACCGTCCCGTCGACCGGTCGCGCGGCCTGGCCCGGCTCGAACTTCTCGTGCGTCCGCACCTCGGTGACCTGCACCGCCGTGTACGGCGCCGGCCGCGGCAGGGCAAGGCTTGCCCCAGGGCTGACGAAGCGGTCGAGCTGGCCTTGCCCCGCCAGGTAGGCGGCCAGAAACCCAGCGACCGACTGCCCGACCGGCCCGCCCGGATCAGCAATCTCGGCATAAGCCAGCTCGACGGCGCCGGCGGTGCCCGGACAAGCCACTGGAGTGGGCAAGGCCGCGGCGACATAGGCGGCCTCCCTACCGATCATCGCGACCTGGGCGCACAGCAGCGTCGCCGCGCGCTTGCCGTCCGGCTGCAGCACCAGTACCTCGGCGACCACCACGACCGACCACACCCCTTGCGCCGGCGAGACCGCCGAGATCACCGCGGTGTCCACCGGCACCTGCGTCCCGACGGCACGTTGCGACTTCATCCCCGGCGGGTAGAAGCCCTCCAGACCCGCCGAGTCATCTCGGGTCGTCGAGAGCCAGGACCGCACGTACATCTCCGCCCATCCCGCCGGTGAGGTGGAGGGAGCGGGTGCGCCGCCGTCCCGCATCGTCGGCGCACCCGCTGGCTGGAGAACGATCAGCCCGGCGATCGTCAGCAGCGGGCTGACCAGCACGGCCAACCACGCCACCCACCGGCCGAGGCAGCGGGTCGCACCCCGCAGCGCAGGTTCGACGTCCGCGTCGGGCAGCAGCTTCACCAGCGGGCTGCTGCCCGCGCCACCGCGGTCGTGACGACGGAACACGACTCGACCTCCCTGTGCGTGACCGGCGGGTTGTTGCTTGAAGGCACGCAGGTCGGCCCGCTGGTGTGATTCAGCCGGCCCAGGGCAGGTCATGGCTGCGAAACTCCGTCGCGGCCTCGGCCAGCTGCTCGAACGCCCGCCGGCGGTGCCGGGTGATCGTGGGCTGGCTCAGCCCGATCAGTGCGCCGATCTGCCGATCCGTGGCGACGCCGTCTCGGCCGAGCGGGCCATCGAAGTAACGGGTGGTCAGGATGGTGGCGGAGTGCTCGTCGAGCCGCTCCTCCTCCACCGCCCACGCCAGAAGCTCGAGCAGCTCTTCCGACGCGTCCGGCTCGGCCGGGAAAGCCGCCAAAGGCCGGTACACCTCGTCATCGTCGATACTGACCACGTCCGCGGCGGCCTGGCCGTGGTCGACACCGAAGTCCCGCTGCGCGGCCCGCTGGGTCTCGCGCACCAGGTTCGCCGCGACGTGATGTTGTCGCCGGTGCGGGTAGCACCGGGTCTGCTCCCAGAGGTGCCCTATCACCGCCGCCTGGATGTCACGACTGTCCTCCGAGGCCGAGACTCCACCGCCGGTCACTCCGCGCCGGACACTGAGCGCACCACCCGCTGTTCGTACCGCACGAACCACGCGGCCAACGATGCCCGGCACCGCCGGCAGCATCGCGTTCACCACGATCTCGGTCGCGACGATCCCGCTGCTCGCTCGCTCAGCGGCCCGGACCAGGAGCGCGTGAAGGACCTCGTCGTGCCGCGTGTAGTCGCGGGTGGCCAAGACATCAACCAACGCCAGGTGGCAATCGATCTCCGCCAACGTCGGCTCCTCCGCGGACCACGCACTCAAGAACGTGTCGAACCGTGTCACGACGCGGGACTGCCGAAATTGAAGCTGCAGCATCGTCAACGGGCTGTTCACAGTGGATCGGCTGGCCATGGCCGGCTCCCTCGCTCGGATGACAGGATCCGAGCCAGCGTTCGACCACGCGTTCGCGCCGTTCCTGGCCCGTGGCCTTGCCCCGGCTTGGGAGCAAGCCTCGATTCACACGAACAGGCGACGGCCCGCCCTCGACATGGTCAGGTCGACGGACGTCGACCTGACCATGTCGTTATCCACCTTGGCCACGACGCTGCGACCCGAAAAGCGGCTTTGGCCTCGGAGGCGGCCCATCAGACACATTCGTC
Source organism: Amycolatopsis sp. NPDC004772 (assembly GCF_053601215.1). NCBI lineage: Bacteria > Bacillati > Actinomycetota > Actinomycetes > Pseudonocardiales > Pseudonocardiaceae > Amycolatopsis > Amycolatopsis sp. NPDC004772. The sequence goes on along the minus strand of NZ_JBSGBK010000007.1, from coordinate 108,279 downwards.
ATCGCGCAGGGCGGGTCGCAGACGTGGTCAAGGAGACCAGGACCATAGCTCCAGCCGAAGCGAATTCGGCATCTCCGCTGGTCAGCGTCCACCGTCTGGCAGTCCACCTGGAGCTGCGGCCTGCGCCTGAGTCGCTTGCCCGAGGGGACCTCGAGGTCACCCGGCATCGCGATGATAACCGATTCGGCTTGGCGTACAAACGTCGTCCGTACACGGTCGACCTCGCGACTGCCGAGAGTACGGTGCACAACCTTCTCTCCCGACCACTCCCGGCCCAGCGCGATCAATCGAGTGGGAGCGATCGGCCACCAGATGTACTCGCAGTCGATCGTCGACGGCGGAACCCGTGGGTCATCGGATGACATGAGCACCGGCTGGTCCGAAGTGATGAACCGTCCTTTCGGGTCATCCCAGACCTCGAGCTGTCTTATCGACAGCTGGTCGGCCGCTTCGTGCATGCTCCGGAACACTAGGTCGACGTGGCTGTCTGTCGTCAGCACTTCCGCAGGCTGATTGAGGCGCCGGTGAGCCCATTCGGACATCTCCTGCATGTGGCGCCGGGTCTGGGGTGTGCGGTTCCGCTGAACGGCCATCACGACAGCCAATGCCATGAAGTCCCCGAAGGCGATGTCGACGCCCGGTTCCCAACCACGCAGGAATCGCAACAGCTTTGCGGCTTCGTCGTCCAGGACGGCCAGCATGTCCTCGACCTGGTTATGCGGCTGTCCAGCATCGTCGGTGACCCGATAGAAATTTTCCTTGACACAGACATCGCGGAGCCCCAGCGCTCGATCCGAGCCGTCGACCTTGTTCAAGACCCGTACTCGGCGTTGGTCGAAGCTCCACGCGCGCAGATAAGACTTCGGCACATAGTGGTGCCGCTTCGACTTGCAGGTCCTCGTCTGGGCGATCTCCACGATGCGGTCAACGAAGGCCTGTACTCGCGGTACGAGGCTCTGTCCGCCATCGCTGACCGGGATCTCACCCCACGGATTCGGATCGCTCCCGAGGTACTCCCACTCCATGACGCGCTACTCCACATACGGCCTTGCCGCGGCGATCTTGTCTACACTTAGTGTCGCAGACCAACGGTGGACGCCACCCAATAGGCAGGATGATCGCTTGTCAAGAACGCCAGCTCAGCGCTACCAGGAGCCGAACCATCAGTCGCGCCATGAGTAGATCTCGTTCAAGCTCCGGGACGGGGCGCGCATCCCTGACCGCACACAATCAGACCGCTGGCACCGAACTCCACCTCTACTTGCTGGCAGGTGGCTGATCGTGTCCGGTGTCGACCGCCTTCGGGCCAGTCGCGATGGCGACCAGTTCCACTACCAGTGGGCAGCTCGTCAATCGCTCAAGCTGCTTCGACGTGACAGCAGTCTGGTCGCGATCGCGGTCGAGGGGGTGTCAGCCATGGACACTGACGATCCCGACGGCGAGCAGGTGGTGGACCTCGCCGAGTACTACGGATCCGAAGACCTCGCTGAGGCAGTCAGAGTCGTGTATAGGCAGCTGAAGCACTCCACCCATCGATCCGACAAAGAGTGGGGCGTGTCCGGGCTGAGCGGGACCGTGGAAGGTTTCGCAAAAAAATTTCGCAAGATCCGAGACGAGCTGCCCGGAACTGAGCAACACACGTTCTACGAGTTCGTCACGAACCGGCCGGTGCGTGACTCGGTGGTTCGAGCTATCGAGTCGCTCGCTTCCAACTCGGCCAATCTAACCACAAGCCGAGATGTCCGACATTTGCGAACATACGCCGCATTCGGTGACGATCGGACGGGCGAGAGAGACTTCTTCACGAATTTCCGGGTCGACCCAACCGCGCCGTCTCTAGATTTGCTGGAGTCGCAGCTCAGACACGCGGTAACCGGCCACTTGCCAGGCACTTCCGACGTGCACCACGTCTTGCTCAAGGAAATGATCGCCCGGCGTGCAACGTCCCGGGAGACCGACAACACCGTTCGCCGAGCCACAGTTCTGATGGCGCTGGCGACCGATGAGACCGAGCTTCTGCCGGCACCGAACCTGATCAGGGCCCCCGATGCTCTCGTCCCGACTGATCAGGTCCCGCTGATCGCTGAGACGATCGTCGCCGCAGCTGACGAGCCGGTGATCGTCCACGCGGCGGGCGGCGTGGGCAAGTCGGCATTGACGAGCCAGCTCCACCAGTACATGCCCACCGGCTCACTTACCATCGTCTACGACTGCTTCGGCGACGGTGGCTACCGCCGGGGAAGCCTGCCTCGACATCAACACCGGCAAGGCCTGGTGCAGCTGTCGAACGAACTGGCGGCGCACGCGCTAAGCGACCCACTGGTACCAGTGGCGACCGCGCATCCCGATCAATACTTCCGCGCGTTCCTCGACCGGCTGCGAGCCGTGGTCGAGGAACTTACCACCCAACACCCTGAAGCCCTGGTGACGCTCATAGTGGACGCTGCTGACAACGCCGCGATGTTCGCTCGCGATCGCGGCGAGCAGACGTTCGTCACCGACCTGGTTCGCGAAGATTTACCTCCTGGCGTCCGGCTCGTGATGCTCTGCCGCACCGAGCGTATGGATCTCCTGGAGGCACCGCCCCGCGCCCGCAAGATCGAGTTGACGGGTTTCAGCATCGCGAACACTGCCGATCACCTTCGCGCGACCTTCCCAGCAGCAACGGACGAGCAGGTCGCTGAGTTTCACCGAAGGACAGGATCGAATCCACGCGTCCAGGCGTTCGTACTCGACGGCGCACAAAGCCTCGAGGCGTGCCTGGCCTCACTGGGAGAAACCCGGGATGTCGACGAATCGCTCGACACGCTCATCGGACGCCGCGTCAAGGACTTTAAAGACCGCGATCGCGTCGCGGCAGCCGGAATCGACCGGGTATGCGAAGCGCTCGCCGCCCTCCGCCCGCGGATCCCTGTCGGCGTGATCAGTACCCTATGTTCGGTACCGGCGCCGCTCATCCACAGCTTCGTGGCCGACCTCGGGCGGCCGCTACTCATCGATGGTGACGCCCTGCAGTTTCGTGACGAGCCGACCGAAACCTGGTTCAGAAGCCACCACCGGCCCGACGGGGCACGGCTGGCGGGGTTCATCGAACGACTGCGCCCGCTCGCCGACGACGATGCCTACGTCGCGACGTCCCTGCCCGAGTTGCTCTGGGAAGCGGGCCAAGTCGATGTCCTGATCGAGCTCGCGATGACCGACCGTGCACTCCCGCGGAGCAATGATCTTGAACAGCGTGAGGTCGCTCAACAACGTGTCCAATACGCGCTCAAGGCAACCTTGAGAGCTGGTCGTCACTTTGACTCCGCCCGGTTGGCGGCAAAGGCCGGCACTTTGGCGGCAGGTCATTCGCGCGCTCTCCGGCTGCTGCGTCGCAACACCGACTTGGCCGGCCGGTTTCTCGAACCAAGAGTCGTAGAGGATCTGGTCGCCACGCGGAGCCTGCGCGGAGGCTGGCCTGGGTCACACCTCCAGCACGAAGGGGCGCTGCTGGCGTCGACTCCTGGGCAGCAAGACCTCGCTCGGAACCGATTGCGCAGCGCCGTCGATTGGATGGCCGCGTGGGTACGGCAGCCACACGAGCACGGACACGGAGTCAAGGACGACGATATCGCCGAAGTGGCGCTCGGCCTGCTCGACGCCAATGGAATCGACGCATGCATCGAGTTCTTGGCAAGGTGGAAGCCCAACCGAGTCGCCTTCGACGCCGGCTTGATCGTTGCCAACCGTCTCGCGGACGCAGGACGAGTAGCCGAACTAGACCAGCTCGCGTGGTCAGCAACCAAGGTCAAATACCTCCAGTTTGCAGTGGCGTGCGCTGCCTGGCAGGTAAATCACGTCTGCACCGCCCGCACAGCGCGCCGATTGACGAGAATGCTCCGACGTCAACGATCGCAGGTCTCATTCACTGAAGCACGCTCCGGACGCGATGAACATCTTGAAGTCCAGGCCGTGACTTGGATCGTCGCGATGGGATTGCGGCACGAGGTACTCAGCGCTGACGAAGCCGAGAAGATCTTGACGCTGTCGTTGCCCACACGACTGCCCTCACTCGACAGGGTATTCAGTGCACCCATCGAGCCTCTGTTGGGCGGCTTCGCGTTGCTGGCCTTCGTACGCGGGCGCCCCCTCGAGATGGATGAGTTCGCCAGCGACGAAGCGAGCGAGGCGGCGAAGGGACCAGCTCATCAGCAGTCGCGTGAGCTGACAATCCAGCAGCGCGAGATCAAACCATTGGCCGAATGGGCCCGCGTTTGGATGAGATGCTTGATAGGCAAAGGCGACGACCTGGAAGGCGACTTCACCGAACTCGCCCGCGCGACCCTGACCGACTACTCCGACTATGAGACTCCTCGGAGGCTCATCAACGGCATCGTCCGGCTGGCCGGCAAGATCTCCGTGTTCGGTCTGCCGGACGAGGCACAGCAACAGCTCATCGAATGGTGCCGCCGGCACCGGCAACTCATCGCGGCGAAGGTCTTCGCAGAACTAGTACGGGCGACGGCGGCGAGTTTGAGCACCGAGCGCACCGCATTCGCGGTGGCCGATCTGGTGCGGGAGAAGTGGGAGACTGCGCGAGTCGCCGCAGAGGAGACGGCCGAGGGGATGGTCACGCTCGCACGTGCGATGCTTCGCCTCGATCCAGCCGAAGCGGCCGAGCACTTCGCCCACGCACGGGACTTGGCCGATCGTGTCGGAGACGAAGTCCACTCGAGGTGGTCCGCGCTCACCGCCTTGGCTGAAGCCGCTTCGGACGCCGAGGTCCCGGATCACGCGCGTGCCTATCGACTGGCCCAGATCATTGAGGGTCTTCAGCCGTACCTTGACGACGCGAACGACCACGCCCGAGCTCTGACCGCGATCGGCCGACTTAGCTCGACCGTCGCGGTCTCAGTCGCGTCACGGTGGCGCGATCGGCGATTCTGCACCGAGGTGCCGTTCGTACACGCGCTGACGGCACAAGACAGCCCGTTGGCCAGATCACCTCGGATAGCCCTGGCGATGTTGCCATTCGACGGCTTCATCCCCGTCCAGGAACTGCTCGAGCAGACGTTTCGAAGTGGTCCCGACCGAGCTAGGCAGGTGGCCTCCGCCATCGGCGAGTTCCTCTCCCATCGCGGCATAGATCAGAGCCTCATAGAGCGCTGCGCACATGTCGCCAACGAGCTCGATATCGACCTCACCAGCACCCCGCTCGCACCCGGCGCGGTCGGTGGGGTGAAGCAACCGAAGCCACCTCATCGAACCAGTAGAGACTGGTCCGGAAAGTCTTACGACGATGAAACCACGGCCAGACTCGAAAGGGCATCCGAAGCCCTAAGAATCTGCGATCTGAGAACACCAGAAGGCTGGGAACAAGCGCGCTTGATCATCAACGCCGAACCATGGCTGACTTTCGGGCAACTCGCGAACCAAGCTATCAGTGGCCCCACATCATCGCTCAGTGAGACGATAGCAGCCTTTATTGCCAATCCTCACTTCACCATACTCGACTACGCAGAATTCATTGACCGTCTGGACGAAGTGGAGATGCTGCCACGCGCGGCAGTCAGACAAATTCAGACTCTCGCCCACGAAGCCACACTCCGATTCTGCCATCAACTGACCCTGAAAAGCCACACGCTTCTCGACCTTGAACAGCTCAGTCGCTTAGCCGAACTAACCGAAGATATCTCAGCCACCGCTTTGCGTCACCTTGGAGCATATCCAGCAACACTCGACGCTTCAGAATGCTTCTCCCTGACTGCCCAGCTTGCCGACCGACTTTCTCACGACCAGGCGAAGGTCGTACTGGACGACTTCACCGAACTGTCCACACAAGTCGCGCCGCACGACTTCGGTGACGGCACCTTCGCAACCCTTGCCGATACTCCTGACCAACTCGACCAGTGCATCGGCGCCTACATCTGGGTCGCTCTCGGTGACCCAGAACCCAGCATGCGCTGGCGTGCCGCCCACTGCATCCGACTGCTGACCGGTCTGCAGTGCGAGGAGGAACTGCGCGCAATCCGGGACTTCGCGACCGGAGTTCTGTCGTCTAAGGCGTTCGTCGACGCCCGACTGCCCTTCTACGACAAACACGCCATTCAATGGCTATTGAGCGCGCTTGCCCGGGCCGCGCAGGAGTGCTCCAGCCACGAGATGATCGAGATCTTCCTGCCGCTCCTGAAGCGGGTGTTGTTTGACGATGCACCTCACGTTGTGATGCGCGCCAGCGCTAAGTCCGCTCTTATTGCACTGAGCGAAGTCAACCCAGAGCTACTGACGGCTACAGAGAAGTCAGCCCTCGGAAAGATCAACTTGCCCGTCAGTTACGTCCGCACGCGATGGTCCGAGCGGAGACACTCAGGTTCCGCCTGGTCCCGCACTGGGCCGTTCAGGTTCTTCCTGGACTTCAATGAGCACTGGTGTCAGCCTCTCGCAGACGCCTTCGGTCTGTCAGGTGATGACGTAGAACGCCGAGCCGAGGACGTTGTTGTCAACCGCTGGGGGTACAGCTTTGAAGGTATCGATGCCGATCCACGCAGCTCACTCGGTGTATACAGGGATCGACACAGCTATGTCCACAAGAGCGAATGGCCGGAGATAGAAGATCAAGGCTTCTACCTCGCAGTGCACGCACTCTGGACGGTTGCCGGCGACCTACTCGCCGAGCGCCCTGTAGCTCACGACGAAGGCGACATACACGACCTGCTCACTCAGTGGCTCGAAAGGTACCTACCCAGCCGAAACGATGGCCGCTGGCTCGCGGATCGACGAGACCCCTCTCCCGTCAGTGTTTTCACCGGCGAAGATCATTCAGTCACCCCCGCCTGGATCTGGCAGTTGAGTTCTCGGCACTTCGCCCAGCGTCTGTTGCCCAACGATGACTGGGTGACTGTCTGGGAACACTCCGACGACCTGACCTACGAGGCAAAACAAGAGGTGCGGATCCACAGTGCGCTAGTCAGGCCAGACCGAGCCCGATCCCTGGCCTTGGCTCTGCAAACCGCTCCGTCGTGGTGGGGCTTCCGCATTCCAGATGCCGACGACACCCAATATCAGTCCGATATCCCAGGCTTCGCACTTACCGGCTGGATCGTTGTTCCAGAAACACGGGCCGGATGCGACACGTTTGATCCCCTGGCCGCGGGCGTCCGGCACCCGCCCGCACATCCATGTGAAGACGTCGCCCAGCTGCTCGGCCTGACTCCGGACGCCGACATGCGAGATTGGGACCGCGCTGGCACAAGCGCGCTCCAGATTCATGTGTGGGACGACGGCACAGCCCTTAACCGCCGCCGCAGTCCCGGTCAGGAAGGGCAGCGACTGCAGATCCGACGTCAGGTACTGCACGAGTTCCTGCAAACCAGCCAGGAAAGCTTGATCGTCGAAGTGATGATCAACCGAACTCATGAACGCCTAAAACAGTCCCATACTCCCGCGTGGAGGCATGACAATGACGACACCCTGCCAACCCTCGAGCGGTCCTTCAAGATTTACGTCTTCGATGCAGCCGGAAGATGTGAAGAACTTTGAGCGCACACTCGAACTCGGCAAGCTGCTCACCCAAGACCTGTCAGACGACGACGTCTTGGGTAGGTGGATGGCCCATCACCTCGGAGACTTGATAGTCAAGGCCGAGAACACCACAGAACCGGAACAGCTGGAGCTGCGCCGCGAAGCGGCAGATCTGATCATCCGCCTCTGGACAGTCCGGTCAGGCGCGCCGTTAGACAGTAGTCCTACCTCAGCTTTCGAACCGATCGTCAATGCCTTTGCTGTTCTTGCGGAGCACAAGCCTTGGCGCTTTTACCAGATGTTTCCAGAAGGCAGCGAGCCAGACTCCGACACGACTCAGACGTCGTTGTTGCGCGTTGCCTTGACGCTGGAGAACGCCATCCGTGATGTCGTTCGCCACATCATCGTTACCGCAGCCAAAGACGCCGCTGACCGCGAAGCCAACTGGCTGCAAGCAGCCGAACACCTCGCCGATGACAGCCATCAGCTACTGGCAAGTTTCGCTCGTCGCATCGACCTCCGGCAACTCATGGACGCTGACGCCCTCACCACGGAGTCCGACACGCCGGGACCGCACGCGCGGTCGATTTCCATCCTCCGCAGGACCGAAAAAGCTATTGCTGAAGTCCGCCACGCGTTGGAGGAACTTTCCGATGACTCCAGCGACGACACTTAATCCTAGATCCACTGAATTCCTCATCCCCGAGGCACAGAAAGCTTCGGCCCGTAGCCGATACGGGGGCGACCCGCTCCGGAGACGTTCCGCAGCAGTCGAGCGTTGGGCCAGGAAAGACGTACGATCGGTTTGATCACCGCGGAAGAGGTGAACGCACCGACGCACAAGCCCGCGACCAAGCGATAGCGTAGGAACGCCTGGACTGCCAACTGGCATCCTCGGAGTGCTTGAGCAACGCAACCCGTGGGCAGCTGGCTCTTCAGTCGAACTTGCCGGATGCCGTCGGCCCACGACCATCGATCAAGCCACAGCGGAAAGGTTCGTGCAGCGCGTCCCCGTGTGGACGATGTCGGCTGGTACAACTCCGCTCCTGCACATTCCGCGCTGCTAACGTCGAAATCTGTCCGGTCAGAGGGGGGTCCTACCCGGCGTCAGTACGCCCAGCCCATCGCCCCGGCCGACCACGCGCGCCGAACGATCTCCGACGCATGGCGCGCTCGGGTCATCATCTGGGGCTTCCCCGCCGAGCCGGGGACGACGGCGCGGTTTCTCCCTCGCGCCTGGCATGCCCGGTTACTCGACGATCGCTAGAACCCGCCTCCTTAACAGTCATGACCCGGGCATTGGGTCGATGCAGCGTGATTGGCAAGTCCATCATCGTCCGTCGTCAGAGGTAGAACCGGATGCCGGCGCGGTGCTGCGGAGACTCGCCCTGACGGTTCGGCTCAGTTGCGCATCTGATCGAGAATAGGGTCTGCCCTGTTTTCTGGGTCATCGCTGAGGATCAGCCGCGGGAACTCAGCCTCGTGCTCTTCCACGGGCTTCCGCAGATGTGGCTTCCGCGCGAGCCAGTCGTCGGCGGTCAACAGCCGGCGCACGACGCCGCTGCCGCCTTCTGCCGCCGCGATGTAAGAGGGCGCCGCTTCCTCTTCTGTTTCACCGCAAGCGAACAGGACCGTCGGATTTCCCAACCAGCGAGCGAGGCGCTCATTGTGCTCGATGTCTGCGTCCTTCAACCCCGTCGACCTGGACTTGACTTCGCAAGCGAAGAGGTCGCCGTCTCCCATGACAACGAGGATATCAGCCTCCAACTGTTCCCCGATGCCATTTCGGAAGTCGACCCCGGGGTGAACGCCTACAATCTTCTCGACGCCGCCCTCCAGTACTGACTGGATAGTCCTCATGACCAATAAGTGATAAATCGAGTCCATTTCGATTGCTCGCCTCAGGGACTCGCCTAGCCGATAGGAGAACGGCAAGGAGGTCGGCTCAAACGGATTGCTGAGTGTCCGGGTACAGCCGTCGCAGATGATAGGCGGACCCAACTCTGCGACCGGGCGCCACGCTTCCCGCTGGCACCATTGACATTTGATGGTGGTTCCTCGCAGAAGTAGTGATCGTTCTTCCGCCCATCTCAGCCAGAGCCTCGCGGCCCGCTTGTCACCGATCGCCGTGCACAGTTCGCCGAAGGTGAGCGTGGCGGCGGACTCGCCGCCTCGCGACACGGAAACGTCCTCGATCATACGCTTGAGTTCGGCGAACGCGGCGTCAGGATCGCTCTGAGTTGCCGCGACGGCCTTCGCCTGATCGGCCGCGCGCTTCTTCCACCAGCTCATGCCGCTGGTGGCCGACTTCTTGTAGAGCAGTGCGAGCAAAGGACGATGAGCGAGCCGCCACACCGAGTCAAGGTCCCCGACCGACTCAAGTAAGGCCAGCGCGGAACGTCCCGAAGCCGAGGGGGACGCCGTCAGGCCACGATCACGGACCAGTGCTTCGAGAATTGTCCAATTCGCCGGCCAGTGAACTTTCTGGATCTCATCATTGCTTGCGTTCAGCGTACAGCCGCCTCCAGTGTATCGACCTCCGTGCAATTCCTTCCGGTTTAGCGTTGGAGATGGCGGTATCTTGGCGTCGTTCAGCGTGACCGTCAGGTAGAGGTGCGGACGAGGACGCAGGCGGGACATCGGCGCGAGCAGTGTCCGATCGTCATCCGTTCGCGTGCCGACTCGACCGATGCCGTTCTCGAAAGTGACCGCCGCGCGGCTGGACCTGCTGGGAACCGTCGCGGGTACGAGCACATCGCCGAGCTCGACGACGTTGGCGACCTGCGCGACCGAACCGAGCAGGTCCCGAATAGCTTCCAACGCTTCCTTGCCGACCGTGGCACTGACCAGGGCGATGGGCCATCCTTGAATCCCCGGGCCCCGATTGGTGATCAGAGTCTGGATGTCCTTGACAGCCTGGGCGATCGTGGCCTCTCCATTGTCAGGCAGTGGGACGCCGAGCGGGAGAGTTCGCATCCAGCCGTGCACAGCGCGCAGGTTCCACAGCAATGCGAGGTCAGCTACTTTACGCGGGCGGTAAATGACGATCACGTACGGTCCGGTCTGGCGGGCGAACACTCCACGTTCCGACCGCCAGCCGTCCAGGACTGAGTGAACCACCTTCGTCGGGTGGGTGGTAAGACCGAGCAGTGAAAACCCGGTCGGGGTGAAGGCGTCGGCGACGGCGAGGCGCTGAACCAAGCCGTCTGCGGACGGTTCTGAGTCAGTGACGTGCCGAACCGGAAGAAATTCTTCGAAGGTAAGGTCCGGTCGAAAACCCTGGCTTGCGAGCGTCTCCGCATCCGGTGCAACCGGCAGATGACCAAGACCGCCGATGTAGCCGAGATGCCAAGGTGCGTCCTCATCGACCGTGCATACCTCGAGCGTTCGATACTTCGTCCGGTCCTTGGCCGCAGCGACGGCTAGCGCCGACACGAACCCGATCGGCTGAGTGGAGAGGTGCGGGAACGTCTCGTGCATCCCCGGGCCGGTGACGCGGTCGATATCGGACATACAAACCAGGTTCCGGTAGAATTGCGAGGGCCCCTCCTGATTCACCGGAACGAGAAGATCCGCCACACCGCCCCATGTCTGGCACATCCGACTGATGGTTTCGACAGCTCCGGAGTAGTCGTCTTCGGGCAGCAGGCGGGCAGTACGTGGAGGGCGCAAATGTAACTCCGCGGCGGCAGCGCCGCTCCTGAGCGTGTCGTCGAGGACGCGTTTCATCGATACCTGCTTTCGTCCGACTCAGCCACATTACGGCGTCCGGCTCCCTATCCACAGGGATTGGCGATTGTTACGGACATCCGACGGGATTGCTGCAGGCGTGGCCTCCGGCTGATTTGTACCGCCGATCACCATACCGGCTGGCCTGAGGACGTGGTCATCCGAGCAGGCGTGTGATGTGCGGGCCGAGGGGATCGCCGACCAGCGCCAGAGAGTTTTCTGCGCGCGCGGCTAGGACGAGCGGCGGTTCCTCATCGATCAACTGGGCGTGCACGAGCCGGTCTAGGGCGGCACCGATCAGCGGTGCGGACGTACGAAGTGCAGTGTCGAGTGCGACCGCCTCCGTGCTTCCACCGTGGACGACGATGTTGCGTTGTCGATAGAGACGTCGGAATACCCCGCTCAGAACCTGTCTGACATCGTTGAGCTGGCCGTAAGGATCATCCAGCAGAGCCTTCATCCGCTTCACGGCCGCGAGTTCGTGGGGCGAGTCGAGCACCAGTGGGTTGCCAGTTTCCCCGGTGATCGCCTCGGCGACGACGCGACTGCGGTCGGCGTTGGTCTCGCACCCCGCCAGACGCTGACTCAGGAGATCAGCGGCCAGCGGTTGATGGCGGTAAGACAACGTGGTGAGTTCGGCTCGAGGCCAAGAGCACGCAACGATGGCGGCTAGCCGGTCGGCGACGACCGCTCGCCCGTCGGTGACGTCCTGCGCGTCTCCGGGGTGATAGAGCAGCGACTCGACCGCGGCCCAGCCACCCGCTGCGGCTGTCGCTGCGGATCCGTCGTTTAGTGGCGCCGCCAGCTCCAGAGCCTCGTCGAGCCGGTCACTGTGGTTGACCGCGTACATCGTCTGCTCGCTCACCAACGACAGCACGCTCACCCCGCGGTTGGGCGGCGTCAACGGGAGCGGTTCGGGTTGACCATTGATCCACACCTGCCCGACCGGCTGCAGGCGTCCCCGGCCTCGCCGGGCGTAGGCAGACCCGCGGGCGTAGGCGCGGCGAGCCTCCAGCCGACGCACGACGGCACCGGCGGCTCGAGCAGCAGCGACAGGATCCTTGGTGTTGAACCAGTAGAGAAACGCTCCATTGTGCCGGGGCGGCTTTGTGAATCCGTTCTCGGAGAACCAGGCTGCTGCCTGACTGGGGTTGAGCCACTCCTCCAGGTGCGAGGCCAGGGAGTCGTGGTCGGGGACAGAGACGAAAGGGATCAACACCTCGAACTCCTGGTCTTGCTGCTCGGCGAGGTGACATGCCCCGTCCAGCAGACCTTCCAGTGTCGCGGCCTGGTCCTCCCGCAGCGCGACGGCCCAGCGATTCAAGTACCCGGAGCTGTGACCACAGTCCAGCAGGTAGGTCGCCACTGTTCGGGCCAGCCGCTCCGGCGATGGCGGGTCGGCCGAATCGACACTGGCCGCCCAACGATTGAGGTAGCCATGCCGGATCGAGGGCAGCAGCTGCACCAACCGTCGACGGTCACGCCCGTCGGCCGGCAGTTTGGATCGGAACAGTCCGGTGAGCTCCTTGCGTAGCCGAGTGTCACCGAGGCCACGGTCGGGACCGAGCTGGCGTTCCAGTTCGTGCAGGTACCAGGAGACGGCTGCAGAGGACAGCACCCGCGTGCGGGTCCACTCCCCGCATTCAATAGCCTCCTCCAGCGCGAGAATGTTGCTGGCCTCCCACAGCCGGCGCGGCCACGGCGTCGTCTCCCGGAAAAAGTCGAGCAACCGAGCAAGCACGTGACTCGCGTACGGGTCAGTGGCCAGACTCACTGATGACGACGGCGGTACAGGTGCCGACATAAGATGCTATCCTTGCAGAGCATCACTCAGAGTCTTAGGCACGGGGAGCCGCCCTTAGGGGCCGCTCCCCGCCTTTTCACCCAGACTATCTCACTGATTGCAGCAAGCTGGCTACACAGAGTGAGATTCACAGTATCTCACTTGCCTGCAACCAGCCAGCGAGCATGGTCATCGGCCTGCGGGCGGCGGCCGTGTGTAGGGCGGTGAAGCGCTTTAGCGTCGTGAGGACGGCCAGCGTGACCGGCGGAGCCGGTGGGGTGGCGGTAACGATTCTCGCTGCGGACTGGTTCGGGATCGCCGTATTGATCATCACGATCGTCGTGCCGATCGCCGCAGTCTGCTGGGTTCTCGCCGACCCCGACCGTCCGCAGCGGCTCGCGTGGCAGCTGAGCACCTGGCGCTACGGCACCCCCACGCCGCCCCGCCGGACCCCAGCGACCGCGTCTCACCGGGCGAACGGGCAACCATCCACCGCCAGCTGACCGTAGCGCCACACCAGGTATTCCCGGGACGCATGCCACGCTGGATGGAGTGGGCCGACCGGAGCCTGACGGGCAGCGCGGTCTTGCGGGGCTCGAAAAGTCGTCGTTGCAGCTCAGGCGGTGTATCGGTAGTCGTTGACAACTCCTGTGAGGACCGGGCTTTGCACGGTCTGCGGGCCTCGAAGTCTTGGACGACATCGGACTGATCCTGCACACGGGGAGCCCGGGGCGCGGTGAGGAGCACCGCCACCACTCAGCGTGGTTGTAGGCGACATCGCGGCGTGCAGATTCGGCCGTCGCGGGCGCCGGAGTAGCAGAGGTAAGCCACGGCTGGGTAGCTCGCGTCGTGCGGGTTGTACTGCTGCACGTCGAAGTCGATCTCGGTCCGATCCACATCGGCCGCGCCTGACATAGCCGCTGGTCACCGACAGCACGCCGGCTACCAGCGGTGCCGGCGAAGCACCGTCGGGTCCAGTCGAAGTAGGCTGTGCCGATGTCGAGGTCGAGCAGCGACGCCGGTGTTCAGGACGCGTTCACCTCGGCCGGGCTGACCCGTCGCCAGCGAAGTCTGCTGCAAACAGTTCTCCGCGCGCTGGACAGCGGTTCGGGCCTCGGCTTCCATGCGTCGACCAGCAACAGCGCCCTGGTCGCGCTCATAAGGGCGCACGACGCGCTCCGGAATCACGCGGAGCACGCCCAACCCCAACGCAGCCTGCTGCTGCGGGTGCTGCGCACCAGCAGCACCTGCGCACGCGCCGGGCTGCCGAGCTTTCCCGTGGGCACCGGGCGTGCGGAGTTGCAGGCCGCTCTCGACGAACTCGCCGCGACGACGGCGGCGCTGGCGAACGCCGATCCGGCCCAGCAGCGTGCACTGGCCGGAGCAAGTGCGATCGTGGTGGAGCCGCTGGTCACCTCCCTCGCCGAGACGGCGGCCGACCGCCTGCAGAGCTTATGGGATGCGCCGGTGCGGGCAACGAGCCGCGATGCCAGTGCGGCAACGGAGACCGCGGTGTCGGTGTACGTCTCGGGGCGGGACCGGGAAGTTCTCAGAAGAGAATTGATTCACCTCCTCACGACAAGACAACCAACAGCTGCGGAAATTTCGGCGCTGCTATGGCCACAGCGGCGCCGACACCACGTCACTGTTCTGGTCAGCGGTGCCCGGTCGTTGGACAATCTCGACGACCTGCTTCCCGGGGCCAGGCAATGGCCTATCGCGGTCCATCAGGACAACAACTGGCCGAAGTCAGTGGAACTTCGTGCTTTGCTGGAAAAACTGGCGCCGATCACCCGCACCGGCGTTTTGGTGAGAATCCCCGTGAACACCACTGATCCGGGAACTGCTGTAGTTCTCGGCAGGCGGGCGATCAGCGAGGCACTGGACCAATACGTGGCGGGCAACCGCATCGTGGATCTCGCCCTGGCGGGCCCATGGGCGGTTGCTGGGCCGGATGGCCGGTGGGTACTGGGCGAGCGATTCAGGGCCAGCCTGAAGAACACGTCGCCGCTGCTGTCTTCTTCGTGGTCGGAGGGGGTGCGGCCGGCCCTGCGAATCGCGCACGTCGCCCAGCAGGTCGAGGCGCCGATGACCAGCGCTGCCTTGTGCTGGAGTGCCATCGAGTCGATCGGGCTAGATGCGGAGAAGGCAGCCCGGCTTGCCCGTGCCTGCGCCCTACAGACGCTACGTCACCAGATCATCGACGCTCACGCGCAGCTCCGGCTGACAGTCACCGAAGAGGTACGGCGGCTCGGTGCGGAAGCGAAGAAGGCTCGGTCCGCTTTGAGACGTGCAGAAAATGTGCTCGCAAGGAGGTCGCCGCTGGAGCAAACCACTCCCGCCGACCTCGCGGCATTAACCGAGGCAGTCGACTGCGCAAAGCAGACGCGGCAAGCCTGCGACGCTGCGCACGAGCACGCTGTTAACGAAACGAACGCGCTAATGGAAGCTGTCGACGCTCACGTACCGAGGACCGCCGGCAAGCCTATCCTCACAGAACCGGACCGGTGGCTCGACCTGCTTCTCCCTGCTCGGACCGCGGAATCGGCCGACCTGGACGCGGCCCGGCGCGCCGTCACCGCCTTGAGCACGTTCGCTGGCGGCCTCACCGAGGAAACAATCCTCCTGTGGCGCGAGCGTCTTGCGCGGCCGACCATGCTAGCCACGTGGCTGCAGGAGAAACAGGACACCTTCCACTCGCTACTCGAATGGCTTTACACCACGCGAAACATAGCTTTCCACAACGGGCGGTTCGCTGGTCCCATCGACGTCGGCACAGCACACGCCGGCCGCGCCGTCGTCGATGTGCTACTGGAACTCCTGAGCCTGTGGCACTCGGTTCAGCATGCCCGCGGCCAGAATCCGACACCACCGCCCGAGATCCTGAAGGTCTTGGCGCAGCGCAAGGACACCCTCAGCTCGAGGCTGCGCACCACGAGCTCCTGCCACCGGTTGTCCATCCACCACCTCAACGGACCGGACGAGGTGTATTGGTCAGCCACCCGGTAAAGGATTCCACCGTCGTGATCGGACCGTCGCTTCAGCTGGCCATCGGCACCGGCGGCCGGGTCAGCCTCGGCCAGTGGATCAACGATCTCGGCGCCCTGGTCGCCGCGTGGGCCGAGGTCGAGCGCTTCGGATTCCTGCTTGGTTCGTGCGAACCAGTCCTCTTCGGGCTCGCCCTCGCCGACGTTGGACGCCAGCGTTGGCAGCGGCTTCCATGGCCCACTACTCCTGCACCACTCGCAGGTTCCTTGGCGTCTGCGACCGGCAGGAGCATACGCAGGGTTCACTGACTGCCCCACTTCCGATGGCCGAGGAACTCCGGCGCCGACTGCCCGCATTCGTCTGAGTGGCGGGTGACGACGCTGGGGTGCCAGGGTGTCAAGAGTCACGGCGTTTGCTCAGGGCGTGCGAGCAGACGGTTGGTCAGTTCGACCGTTGCCAAGTACCACCAGAAAATCCAGTCGAGGAATATCGGGTCGTAGTCGGCCTGCTGGCCGCGGCGTTGGTGACGGATGGCGAAGCCGTTGGCGATGCCGAACAACGCGCCCTCGTCCTTGCTGCCGATCTGCGCGCCGATCAGCTCGCGTCGCTCCTCGAGGATCCCCGCCAACGTCAGCACCGCTGAACGTTTGTCGTGCGCCGTAGCCGCACGACCTCGAAAAAGCGCGATCGCGTGCTGGACACGGCCAGCGATGTCCGGTTCGGGCGTGGTCAGGACTTGGCGGACGAGGTCGGCGCGGGCGTCGTCGACCAGATGCACCAGGCGACCGATGTCCTCGCCGTCCTCGGCGAGACGTAGGTCAATCCCACCAGCCGCCAGTAGTTCGTTGACGCGCCACCGGTACACCGCACGTCCGATGTCGGTGGCGAAGTCACCGAAATGCCAACCGCAATTGTCCCACGAGTGCCGGTGACGCGTACGGGGCCGCGCAGCGAGATCATGGAAGACCTCGATCAGGTCGTAGAAGGTGTCGGTTTCCCACTGTCCAGGCTGCAGTGGCCACAGGTCAGGCACGCCGAGCCGCTCGGCGAGCACCATGTTCGGATCAATATCCACGCCGTCATGATCATCGACACAGATCTTAGGGAAGGCACGACCAAAGTAGCCATCGGCCAACAACATGGAGATCAGCTGAGTGAAGTCCTCACGCAGCTGCGGCGACGATCGGCGGGGTACAGCCCGCCCGTCGGAGCCTGGCCTGTGACGCGCCGACCAGTACGATCCCGGTCGACGATGCTCCCGTAGCCGTGGCACGTAGGTCAGCAGCTCATCAATGAAGTCATACCGCCGCTCCGCCGAGACCGACCTGCCTGGCCAGGATCGCGACCCTCGATAGTCCTCAACCGGCGCGTCCCCCAGGAATGCCTCTTCCAGCAACCGCTCAACCATCGGGCCCGCCTCGCTGGTGTCGAGACGATGGAGCGTGGTGAGTTCCCGGACGAACAACGCGCGAGGCCACAACAGTTCGTAGTCGGCAGATTCAACCCGCATCCGCGATGCGCCGGAGTCGTTGAACGGATAGCTCATATCGGAGACCTTAGTCAAGCCACCTGCGCCCCATGCCCGCCCACGCAAGGTAGGGCTCTGCCATCGACTCCTCCCGCACCGGCATCGACAGACGAGTCAGTGTCGCGCGGGAGGTCATGCTCGCCGCTCACTGGCAGCAGAGAGGTCAAGAGCCGCTTGAGATCGATACCACCACATCGGTGCTGTCCTCGTCGGCAGACGAAAATCGGTGTGGCCGGCCCAACCCTGCCGTACCAGGAGGCGCCATCGCCCCGCCCGGGCCTTGACCAGTCACACGCCACCTCCGCAGTACCCGCCGACCGTAGTTATTTGTGCCGGCGACACGATCAAGATCCGCCCCCGTCGGGGTCCGACCGGCAGCTTGCTCCTCAAGATAAAAGGCCCACATCTGCTGCTCGGCCGACGCCTCAACAGGTGGCGAGAACTCAATATCCGAAACACTAGAGCAAGCAACTTCTGCAGTTTGGACGCCAGGCTCGATCAAGGTCTCCATGCCCTCGGACGACCGTCCTCGGTCATATCCGCGATGTCCAGCGTTTTGTCCGCGATGTCGTCGACGGAGACGCTGACCGGATCCCAGTTGATCAACGGGATCCGGCCGTCTGTGACGCGCGGGTGGCTCCAGCCTTACGCCGGTCAACCGCCCAGCCGTAGCAGGAGAGGTGGACCGTCGGTTTCCAGCCGGTGCACAATGGCCGAACAGGCAACTGCGGTTATCTCTAGCACCGCTGGGCTCGATCGACGGCCTGTACGGCTGGTGAACCATCGCCCCGGTGAACGCAGTGTTTCTCTTCCTGATCAACGCGGTCGACATCGCGGTCGCGTGGACCTTTTTCTTCACCGCTTGGGGCCCTGGATCCTGGCCCGCAGCTGGTTCGCGATCCGGGGAGAACTTCAGTTGGCGACGTTGGCCTTCCTGGAAGACGCGCACTTGCACGGTGCCCTTCGGCAGGCCGGTGGTGTCTACCAGTTCCAGCATGCGCGGCTTCGACAGCACCTGGCTCGTCCGTAGGGGCGACACCGGGTCAACTTCCGTATTTGGTGTGCGCCAGGCGGAACACCCGCTGGTTCCGCTTCATCTCGTTCTTCGTGGCCAGGACCTCGCGGCGCGCGATGTGCGACCACAGCCGGCGCTCCACAAAGTCCTCCGCGACAAACTCCTGCCTCGTAGAGCACAGCACGACATACGTGCGGCGGTACTTGAACCACGACAGGAAGGTCTTGAGACTTACTCTGCTGTTGTGGGGATCCTTCGACCACGCCTCGGCGTAGTACGTCTTCAGGAGCTTGCAGCCGTCGAGCAGATCACTCTCGATGACTTCCGACGCCACGAGAATCTGGCTACACGCGTCTCGCATCTTCGTGTCGAAGCCCTTCTTGGCGTGAATGACATAGAGTCTGCGCTCGCCGCGATCGACCTTGATCAGGTCGAACAGTTCGACTTCACCCCTGTCCGATTTGGCGAATACTTCATCCCCGAAATAGAAGTCGGGCTCGTTCGCCTGCAAGTCGTTGAACTCACTCTCACGTCCGCCCGCCCAGGGAAGGAAGGACACCTCCGCGCCAAGGAGCACCGGATCCTCAGCCTTGAACACTTCTTCGATGAAGTCGTTCTTCAGGTTGTCCAGGAAGGCACCCAGGCTCCGGTACCACACCTTGTCGATCCGGAAGTAGGTCTGTCCGTCGAGATCGACCTGTCCGTGCAGGAAGTCGAGAATCTTCCGGGTAATCTTCTTCGACTTGTCGTCGGGGTCGACCCGATAGGTCAGCGACAGCGCCAGGAACTTCTCCGCGAACTCTTCCTTGGTACGCAGGCTGTCGGCGAGCTTGCGCTTGATGTGCGGCAAGAGGTCGTCGAAATCCGGCGGGCTCTGTCCCAGGTAGGTCCGGCTCAGCCGGAAGTCCGAGCCGGCGTTGAACTTGATGATCTCGTGGGGGTCGAGTACGTCGATGTCAGGCGCGTTGCCGCCGACCAGTGCGGTCCGGATGTTCTCGACGAAGACCCGGACCAGATCGCCTTCCAAGGCCTTGTCGTTCCGGACGGGATAGAGGTTGTCGAGGAACGACAGCTGACGCAGCCGTTCTTCACTCGGCTCGGGCAATGCCTCGAGCGCCGCGATCAGCTCGGTGACGCCAGCGAGGTTGAGCCGCTGCCGAAGCACGAAGGACGATTTGACCTCTACCGCGGGCGGCTTGTCCGGATCGACCAGGTCCGCCAGCGGACTGTCCTCGGAAAGTTGTTCGCGGTCCAGCCGCCCGACCAGCTTCTTCCACACCGTGTCCATCGCTTCGCTCTTGTCAATCGAGTACGCCCGACGGTACGTCTCGGACCGGCTGCTCCGGGAACCGATCAGGTCGCGCACGTCCGCGGCGGTAAAGCTGTTGGAGATCAGCTTCTTCGCGGTGTCGAACGGGAAGCTGTAGTCGACGGCCTCGGCGATAACCCGGAAGCCACCTCCAGTCGTGATGGCGTAGAGCGACGTCTCGGAGGCAATGAACAGGCAGGCGTCGGCGCCCCGGATGTAGAAGTTTCGGCCGTCTTCGGCGTTCTGGAGGTAGCCCTTCACGAACGGCAACAGGCCGTCGCTGAAACTGGGCCGGACGAAGAGGTCGAGCTGGTAGCCGTCGAGAAGCTGGTTCAGCGGAACGGGCGAAAGCACCTCCAGGCCCTCCTCGGCCACGCGCCTCGCATAGGCTTCGAGCACGCCTTCCAGCCGTGTTGCGGGCGCCATGTCCACAGGAAGCGTCAACTTCCAGATCGCGTTGTTCGACCGCTTGGCGTTCATCCGGGGCACCTCCTATGGCGACGTCCCCCGGGTCGCCAGCTTGCTACTGCCTGTTACGAGCACACCCTGTTTGTTATCACACCGTGACGGCCGTAAGACGCCACGACTTCACCCGATGGGATCCACTCGAACCGGCTTACCGATGTCCGGTGCGTTGATCATCGAATCGATCGAGAATTCGTCCAACGTCCCATCAACATTCCCCTTACCACGCGGTAGGCCGCGAACGGTCGCCGACATGTGGCGACGGGTTTACGGGACTCGACCGCGTCAGACCGCGGCGCTGCCGTGCAGCAGAACGCACGGTAATTGATCTGATCGGGTGAGTTATGTACCTGGGCGCCCCGGTCCCGAACCTGTCCCGTGGGCTCGCGCGCCTGCGCGAGCCGGCAGTCCGGCGCAATCTGAGAAAGGAAGTACTCGGTGGATCAGTCTGTCGACTGGACGGAACTCGCAGGGTCCGCGGCCCAGGTCGTGGTAAAGAGCGTCGCCGGCGGCGCGGCTCAAGCCTTGCGAGCGAGGCTCGTGAGGCTGTTCACGAGGGACGCACCTGAGAAGGCCGACGAGTCACCCGAGGCGCCGGCTCGATGAAACGGATCGCCGCCTCGACCAAGCCGAGGACCGTGCCGCCGAAGAGCACGTGCAGCTGACCAGCTGGAAACGGCGGCTGGAAGTGTTCCTCGAAGATCACCCGGACGCCGCAGAGGAACTCACCCGGATCGTCGACGAGTACCGGCGAGCGCACCCGGACAGCGCGGGCTCCGGCCGGTCGCAGATCGTCAACGCGGGCGACAGCTCGATCGTGATCCAGGCCGGGCGGGATAATTCGGGCTCGGTGACACGGTGACCGACCCGGTGAAGCTGGAGAGCGACTGTAACCCCGACCCCGCGGTGGATCGACATCAGCCAGCGGACTGGATGCCCGCACTGGCTCAGCACACCCACGCCGGCGCGGGCAGCTCCGTGACGCAAGTCGGCCGCGACCTGGTCAACTACTACGGCAAAGTCTTGCGCAACATCAGCCTGGACACGTCGTTGAACTCCATCAGGGAGTGTTTCGCTCCGGTGGATCCTGCACAGTGGGGCCGGCTCGTGTCAGTGTGGCGGGCAGGCCGGCTGACTGTCATCACCGGCCGTCCGCACGTCGGGAAACGATCGGCGGCTCTGCGGTTGCTGAGCCAGGTGGAGGCGGGCACGGACATTGCCGACCTGCACGATCTGCCGGTGCGCGAGCTCGTCGCGGACTGGGAAGCGCCCGACTCGGGCATGCTGCCGAGGCAGGTCCCCGGTGCCTACCTGCTCGACCTCGGAGAGGTGGCCGCGGACCAGTTCCCCGCACGATTCGGGCGCGACCTGGCCTCGTATATCGACGACGAGAGCCGGGTGCGGTTGGTTGTCACGATGACCCGCGAGGCGTGGGAGCGCTGTGGCGCGGAAGCCGGTGACGTCGAGGCGCCGCTCACCGCGCCGATCGCGAAGCAGGTCGTGCTGAGCCACCTCCGCCGCGTGGCCGGCGATCGCGTCAGCTGGGCCGGGCACCGCACGCTCGAGGAACTCATCACCGATCAGACGCTGCCACGGGATGCCGTCCGTCTGGCCGCCGCGATCGGGCACGCGCCGGAGGAGTTGGCCGCCTCGGCGGACGACGACGTCCCGGCCGAACAGTCCGGCGGCCCCAGCGACGCTGCTGTGTCGCACGTGGTCGACGAATACCGGGCTTGGCGCACTTTCCTGCGCGGATTCTTCGGCAGCAACGCGGGGAACACGGTAGAGGACCGAGCTCTGCTGATCTCGGCCGCACTCCTCGCGGGAGCCGCGCCGGCGGTGATCTGGGAGGCGGCCATGCAATTGCTGAAAGGCCGATTGGTTCCCAGCCGGGCAAGTGACCTCCTGGCCGGCGAGGATATGGACACGCAGCTGGCAAGGATCACCGGCGCCGAGGTGACGGAGCTGCCCAATGGGGTCTCGTTGGACTCGGTCCGGCACGGGCTCAGCGCGTCGGTGCTGCCTCATGTGTGGCGACAGCGCCCTCAGATGAAGGACGTCCTGCTCGAGTGGATCCGTTCGGTGAGCGCGGTGAAAGGAGCCGGGCACGCCGAGCTGCCCGTGATCGGGCGCCGCCTGGGCGAATTGGCGATCGCCGTCGAGGATTTCGACGTGGTGGACACCGTGTGGTCTTGGGTGGACGGTTCGGCGGACCGGCAGGTGCTGGTGGCACGGCTGCTGGCCGACATCGCCGAGCAGGACGCCACCATCGCCGCGGTGCTGCGTTCGAAGATGTGGGCGGTCGCCTACGCCTACCGAGACAAGAACACGTCCGCGGTGACGGCGGAGCTGGTGGCCAGGGTTTGCTCGAGCCGTTTCATGCGCGGCTATCCCAACGCCTGCCTCGTACGGCTCAAATGGTTGCTGGCCGGGCCGTGGTCGCCGGTGATCGGCAGCGCGGCGACCGAGGTGCTGCGCCGGATGGCCGGCGAGGACATCGACGGTGTGTTCCGGGCGGTTCACGACTGGCGGTCCGATTCGGCTCTCGCGGCAAGCCGGGGGTTCCTCATGCTCATCGACCCAGACGGAGAAGCGCCGGCGTTCCGCCGCATCGTGACTCGCGCCGCCCAGGACGATCGGGCGGATTCCCTGCTACGTCAGGGGTGGGAGCAGGCAGCCGCCCAGCCGGAACTGGAAGAGCACGTGGCAGCCGTCTTTCGTCGGTGGGCGGAGTCTGCGGATCGTGATGACGAGATCGCGGCGCCGACCCTGAACATCTTGGCCTGGCTGATCCGCCGGACGGCACGCGGTTCGTTGGCGGACATGGTGTTCGGCGCCGGCGAAGAGCGAGGTGGCATGACCTCGACGGCAGTCAATCGTGTACTGGTTGCGATGCTCCGGCACGGCGCCGGGTGAGGTTGCGCAACGGTCGGCTGCACAGCCGCCACTTCACGTTGGCCGCTCGGCTGGGCAGTGCGCTTCCGGGCATCCGTTTCACGGTCACGGCGTCGGCGGTGGTGCGCTCGGCGGAGTCACCGCCGACGCCCGGTGATGTGGTCTTCGCGCGTCGCGCCTTGCGCCGGCACTTCCGCGAGGTGTTGAAGAAGCAGGAGCCAGCCGACCCCGACGGCGCGTGCGACGAGCTGTGGGCGAACGAAGTGCAGGCGGATGCTTGCCCGGGACTCACGATCGAGCTGGAGGACGTCGTTGTAGAACTGGACGACTCGGCCCGGGAAGCGCTCGATGAGTTCGACGCAGCGGAGCGGGCATCGAGCCGACGGTCCCGAGCCGTGGCCGCGCGAGTCGATTTCGTGCTGGAGCTGCTCGCCGAACCGCCGCGCGCACTTGCGTGGCTACTCGGTCGAGACGTGCAGCAGCTCGCACCGGCCGACCTCGACAAGGTGCTGACATACCTCGAAGCCGTGGCGGAGAGATGCAAAACGCCGGCAGCTCAGGATGATGCCGAAGTGGAATCCGATCCCTTAATGTCGCTTCTTCGCGTACTGGCCAATGAGTTGTCCCATCCTGTCCCTCGTGCTGGGCTGGCCAATTCGATCGCCGACGTGTTCGACCAATACGACGCGCCTGAGATCGCTCAACGTGCACGTGAGCTTGTGCCACCGGAATTCCGCGGCAGCAGCGTTAACCACAGCAGCTGATCGGAAAGGTTCGCCAGCGGGCGGGTGTCAGCCCGCGTCCGGAGCTGAGCATGGCGAGGCAGCACCCGCCCAGTGTTGCCGGGCGCGTTGTTCACCGGCCGGTCACGAGCGCCAAGAACAAGTCGTCGACGATCGTCCGGAGGCGTACGGGCTTCAACGGCTCGAGGTGGGGACAGGCCCACGTGCCTGCCCTTATGGAGACAGGGGAACCCGACATTGCGGGGTGAACTATCGGCTACGGGCTTCCCGTAGGACAGCTGCAGGCGCCGGTCAACCGGTATCCGCTGGTCCTCCTACGGTCGGCTCCGCCCCGGACCGGCGACGCCACGCCCTCGGCGTCGCCTTTCCTGCGCCTTGATAACGTGGCCGATTTCCACCAGTAGGTTGTGCGTGCAGAGAGCATCGCCCAGCATGGCTGAGGCGCCTGTCCACGGTCCGGCCGGCAGCCAGGGAAGGGTGCCCCGCAGGAACCCGCCCCACCCCACGACGACGTCCTCGTCGTGGATCGGGTATCCGACCCGCACCTGAGCGCGCACGGCGACCGTCTTGGTGAAGTCGCTGGGACCACGGATCGTCGCTTCACACGACCACGTCTGGACCATCCCGTCGGCCAGGTCGAACACCGGCAGGGAAAACCGCTCAACAGTCCACTGCGCATCGTCCGGCTCGGCATCGACAAGCGGCCAAGCGAAGCCGTAGCGGGCAGCAAGCCAGCGAGCGAGGTGTTGCACCGCGGGAAACGGGTGTCGGGCGGAGAAAACTAGATCCACGTCCAATTCCGGGTGCTCGCCGAGCAGCCAAGGACTCTCTTGTTCCGCTTCCGGAAGCCGGGCGAAATCCGCATCTCGATCAGCCAGCAGTTCTGGCATCTCTTCGCGATGATGCGCCCAGAGCTGCGCCAGCCACGCGATCGTCGACAATCTTTCCCGTTTGTGGAGAAACTCTTCGCCGATACGTACAAGCGGCAACCCCGAGGCGGCGCACAACCGGTTCTTGCGCCGATCCCGTACCTGCGCCTCGGCGCTGTCATGCGTCCACCGTCCGTCGAACTCCACCGCGAACAACGGATGCGTCGGGTGGGCACCGTAAACGCCGTCGTGCACAACGAAGTCGAGATGTGCTTTGAACGCGTACGTCCAGTCGCCTGGTCGGAGCCATGGATGAGCTTCGCCGAACGGACCTGCCAGCTGCCGCATGGCCGGAATGAGGGCATCGCCCAAAGTCGGCCCGGGCGGCGTCGTGGCCGCCGGGTTCCGCGCGGCAGCCCTCGCGCAGTCCAGCAATCGCGCCTTCTGCGACACGTCGTATCCCATCGGCGCGAGAACCGCCTTGAGCTCTCGCATCGTCTGGATCTCAGCCGGGCTGCTGAATGTCATGTGGGCAGTCTCCGAAGGAGAGAACCACGATCCCAGCCGGCACCGCAGGGCGCGGGTTCCGTGAAGGTCCTGGCTGGGTCGCAGACGAGTTCATTGGGAACGGTGGGGCCGACGCCTTTCCTCACGATCGGTCAGCGCCTTACGATCGGCACAAGATCGGACAATAGTGGTTCAGCAGTACACGCGCCAATTGTTCACCTCGGGTGGCCAAAAGTTCCAGCTCGCCCGCCTGCATAGCCTTGAAGTTCGTCGGGTAGTCCAGGACAGCCGCCCGGGGCACCTGGTCGGCGAGCGGGATCGGCAGCTTGTCGTCTGGCATCGCTAGGTAGGTGTGCACGAATCCGCGGAGGTGTCCTGACGAGGCCGCCAGGTTGAGCTGCGCGCGCATGCCGTCCTGGGCCTTGGCGTAAGCGATGTCGAAGCTTCGCTGCAAGCGGCCAAGAAGGTACGCCGGTCGGCTCTTGCGCGTTCGTCCGCGTCCGGCGTCGACCGCGATGAGGTAGTCCAGGTCGTAGACGTGGCTCGTGTGCGTGGTTGATCGGCCGGGGAGCAGGGGCGAGAGCCCGAGGTTGTCGTAGACACCTCCGTCGGTCATCGCCAGGGTGTGCTGCTCGCGCCGCCCCCGGCTGTCTTGGAAGTCGTAGTTCCGGTTGAGTGCCGAGAACAACGCCGGGAACGCCGCCGAGGCCGCAACTGCGTCCGCCACCGGAACGGGGTCGGTGATTTGCCCGTAGGCGGAGCAGGAACTGACTGCACTGCCGAACCGCACCGCGTTGGTCGTCCTGAGGTCCGTGGCCGAGATGACCGTAGCCAACTTCGGGTGAGTGACTTCGGTGAGGTCTCGTGAGCCGAACAGCCGGTAGCCCAACACCTGGGCAAGGATTTCGGTCCGGGTGAAGGCACGTGGACGGCGCCTGGGCATCGCGCGGATTGCGCCGATGGCACCGCGCGCAAGCGCCAGCGGCGCGAGCGCCCGCTGCACGAGATCGCGTTGCAGTCCGGAGCGGAGCAGTTCCGTGACGGCCTCATCGAACTCCGTGAAGGAGGGCGGCCCGTAGGCCCACATCGCGGCGAGCAGGCTGCCGCCGCTGATGCCCGAGACGACCCTCACGTGGCGCAACACATCACAGTCGTGGAGCGCTCGCAGGCAACCCAGTCCGAAAGCGACCGCCCGAAAGCCGCCCCCGGACAGGGCAAGACCGACCGCGGGCTCCGTGTTCACCGTTTACCCCACCACAACCACCGGCGCCGTTGCCGGACAGGGACGCCTCCGGGCGCCGTGGAGAAGCCGCCAGCGAAGTAGGTGCCTGGCGGTGGAATTGCTGGCTCTCGACTCGTTGCGCCGGACGATATCGCGGCCGGATCGCGGGTGACCACCCGGACGTAAACGTCGGGCTGGCCGTCTCCTTCGGTCCAGGCTGTCCACACCTGCGACGAGCCGCCGAGGATCACCATCAGTGCCTTGTCGGCGGTACCCGCGAGAGTCGTCAAGGCCGTCATTCCGGCCTTGTCGGTCGGGCTGGGGGCGGCAGGACCACCGGGGTGCGTGTGCCAGAACCCGAGAAATCCCGTGATGCCACCGGTCCGGCGGGCGTAGTGGTCGATGAGCTCCTGAGTTCCTGTCGTTCCGTGCAAGAAGTAGGAGCTGGAGAGTTTGCTGTCGGGTGCGGGCCCGGTGGCGAGGTCGACGCTGACCACGCCGGTCGATTCGTCGATCGCCCCCAGCACCATGCCACCGGTCTCGATGTCGCGGCCCCGGACGCGGCGACCGCGACGGACCTCCGCGCGGATCTCGGCCATCGCCTCGGCGGAGATCCGGACGTCGTACCCGGTGCCCGGATCGGTCCGAACGACGCCATTGGGCCAGGCGAGAGCCTCGGCAACGTGCCGTCGCGCGTTCGTCACGCGGGGCCGGCGCACCGCGATTGCGGACATCGTCGCCTCACCGGCCTGCTCCGCGGCCAAGTCTTCGACCGCCGCAGTAAACAGTCCGGCAGCGAGCGCCGTGACGTCCGCAGCCGAGCCGACGAACGTCGGCTCGGAACAGCCGGGCTCGGGAAAGAACATGCCACTGCGGGGCGGGTCGGGGAAGAAGTCAGCAATGACGTCCTGCCACTCCGGCATCCCGGTACGGCGGGCGCGGAGCAGTACGCGTCGCAAGATGTCGTGACCTGTCCCGGTGGCACCCGCCCGTGCGACCGTCACAAGCCCAAGATCGGCCTGATGGCCGATGATCATCGTGACGGCCGGCGGCCACGGACCACGGGAAGAAGAGCGGGTGCGGTGGGCCCGCTCAAGGGCGGCCCGGGTCCCGCTGTCCGCGGTTGCATCCACGATCAGATCGAACACGGTGGGATCGAGGTCACCGAGCACGAACTCGATGGCGTTGCCCACCACGCTCCGGACTGTCCCTTTCCGGGTGATCGCGTTCAGGCGGACGGCCAGGGCCGCGGCCTTGAACTGCCCAATGTCGCCGTCGGAGTAGGGCTGACGGACCAGGATGCCCGGCGTAACAACCCCGCGATCGAGCACCGTCACGCGCTGCGCGCCTGCGCGGACACAGTATTCGGCAACGGGGGCACCCAGAGCGCCGCACCCCAGTACGAGTACGCGAGCGCGCCGAAGCCAGGACGCCGCGGTCCGATCGTCGCGACGTTGCGTGATCTCGGTCCGCTGGTCGAACACTCTCATCCAGCGCACGTCGGCGGTGTCCAGCCATCGCCGCGCCGTGGCTTGCAGCTGTTGATCGATCTTCTTGGTGAAGGTGCCGGGCGGCCTGGCCAGGAGCCCGGCGATGTCCTCACCGCGTTGGTCCAGCTTCCACGCGACCAGGTGCGCCAGCCTCGTGCTGCCGGCGATCCGCCGGGAGGGCGTGCCGAGCAGCACGACTACCGGATCCCTGTCAGAGTTCGTCGAGCCGCGAGACCGCAGGACCTGGTTCGCCTGGCTCGTCCAGGCCAGATCGCCGAGAAGCGCCTCGTGAGGGTATCCGACCCGGGACAGCCGTTCGGCAAGGTCAGCCGCCGTGGCCGGGTACTCCCAGCCCAGTTCCTCGGAGAGGAGGACGTTAAGCGCGACGAAGTACCGTTTCCCCTGGGGATTCGTGGGCGACGCACGTTCCGAATTGGCCCGGGCGACGACCTGGTCTGCGGTGAACCAGGCCAGCACGTCGATCCGATCGCCGTCTCGAACACACCAGGCGAACTGCAGCGCCACTCCACTGCTCGCTCCACCAGCCCAGGGGACGCGGTCGCCGAGGTTAGGCTCGACGACCGTGCAGCCGGGCGCCGTGGGGAAGGCGACCGGCGGGTGCAACGGCTGACCGTCCGGGTCGAGTGTGCCTGCTGCAGCGTGTCCAAGCCAGGTCAGGAGCCGGTCCACGAGACCGCGCATGCCGTCAGCGGGGATCCATTCGACCGAGGGCGCCGCGTACAGGCAGAGCACGTTGCCCCAGTTGACATGCCGCGAGTGCGCCCACCGTCGGTGCTCGACCAGCACCGACGGTGGTTCGAACGGGAATGTTTCGGTCACCAGAATCCGGAACCGTTCCCTTGCACGCACCCGCACCCCGGCTCCGGAACCGTTGACGCCTGTCTCGATCGAGATCACGAAGCCGCCGACGCCGCCATCGCCATCGGGCCGGTCCAGGATCTCCAAGGCGCCGTCGCTCAGCGCCTCGAGGTCCTCGAGCTGGGCGGCCGCCAGCTCGACCGCCTGGCTCGTCATCCGAACGCGACCGGGCTCGCGGGCGCCGCACCACCTCGACTGACGGCGATCGCCCTGCGCAGCCTGCCGGCCCCGGCTCCATCGTCGGGAGTCTCCCCCCGCGCCTGGGCAGCGACGAACGCGGCCCCAACCGCCGCCGCGGCGACAGCAACAGCGGCCAGGCGCCGGCTCGACCGCGGTGCGGCATCCTTCGTAACGGCTCGGGCCAGCTCGACCGTGTCGTCGCGCACGAGGTGCGGCCCCGAGTCGTCCACCGCGAAGACGACCGGGACCGGCGCGTCGGCGTCCGGCCACGACATCGTGCACACGAACTCGTCCGTGATCTCGGCGTACCGGTCGGCGGCCTTGCGGTGGGGAGGGTTCTTCCCGGGTTCGTCGCGTGCCGGGATCACGCCGCTGCTCGAGACGATCACCGACTCATCCGCCGCATAGCGGGTGAACGCGTCCAGCACGTCCTGCTGCAGGACATCTGTGCCGTCGAAGTTGGGCACGTACATGACCTTCTTCGAGCAGTGGTGCGGCGCCAGCAGCAGGTCCCACTCCAGGTACTGCTCGTGCTGCTTCGCCTCGCTGGTGTCGAAGATCTTCATGATCGTGTCGTGGGCGAGGTCACCGAAGAGAAGCATCCGTCCCGACTGGCCGCTGTCGTCGGTCAGCGTGACCTGCATGGCCAGCGAGGTCTCGTTGCGGGCCGCGGCGCAGTCGTCGGCGAACGGCGCGTGAATGAAGGCGTGGAACCGGCCCTCGCACGGGTGACCGTCCAGAGTAGTGATCGACTTCCCTGGGCCCGACTTGTACTCCTCGGGCAACTCGTCGTAGGCGTGCTTGGTGTGCTCCGTGTCGTAGCCGAACACCACTACGCGATCGCCGCTGTCCGGCTCCCGCCCGCCCGCCACCGCCTCGAGCACGGCTGCGACCCGGCGCTCGACCTCCTCCTGGAACGCCTTCGCGTCGTCGCACAGCTTCTCGTCTGTGGCCTGCTCGTACTCCCGCCACAGCCGCGGCGTGGCCCAGAGCTCACCGATGGTCACCCGTTCGAGCAGCTCCGCGAACCCCAGACAGTGGTCCTGGTCAGCGTGCGTCAGGGCGAACACGGCGAGGTACGGATCGCCGTGTTCGTTCGTCGGCAGGGCCTCAACCAATCGGTCGACGACCGGCGTCTCCGGGTTGTCCTCTATGTCCGCCTTGGCCATGTCTCGCAGGTCGATCTGCATGACCACTTCGTCCGACACGACCACCGTGGTGCTGTCCCCCGACCCGACCGGCCAGAAGACAGCACCCATCGCGGGGAGCTCGACGTCCATGCTGCACCTCATTCCCGGTCGACCCCGAAGTGGGTGTTCTCGACCGCATCCTAGATGTTCTTGATCGAGAACCCTACATGGTCGCGTTCTCGATCGAGAACGGGGTACCCTCCGAGAAGAACCCCGAGGAGGAGCGCATGGTGTCCGACCTCGAGCGGGCCCGACTGACCCGGCCGGGTGCGACCGACGCCGAGTTGATCATCGAGTTGGCGGAGCGCCTACTCGAGGAGCTTGACCTGTCCCCCGCGGTCGACCACGCGATCGTCGCGTCATTCCGAGATGTCGTCCGCATCGAGGAGGCGAACATCGACTGGTCCGGGCACATCGCCTGGACCTCCGACGGCTTGGTGATCACCGTCAACGCTGCCCATCCGCGACCACGGCAGCGCTTCACTGCATTGCACGAAGTCGTGCACACCTTCTTCCCGGGCTTCAGCATGCAGACGCAATACCGGTGCCACCCCGGCATCGCCGATGGCCTGGTCCGCCCTGGCGATCCCGCCCTCGAGAAGCTGTGTGACGTCGGCGCCGCCGAACTGCTTCTCCCTCGCAGGCCGTTCCTAAACGACCTGACGGGCATGGCCATAACTTCGAGCCTGGTGAGAGATCTGGCAACCCGGTACGAAGCAAGCCTCGAAGCCACCGCGCGCCGAATCGTCACCCTCAACCCCGAACCGACGTTGTTCATCGCCCTCGAGGTTTCGTGCAAGCCCACCCAACCCAACAGCTCGCCCGCACTGCGAATTCAATATCACTACAGTTCAGGCCAATGGCCTTTCATCCCTAAGTATAAATCAGCCACCGATAGCAGCGTCTTTTACCGAGCCATACTCGACGGAGCGTCGGATGAACTGACATCCCTTGCAGGTTTAGGAATACCACAAATCGACAATGTTCATATCGGCGCTATATATTCACCATACAATGACAACAACGGAGATCTTCACATGCGCGTCCTCGCCGTGATCACCCGCCCAGCAACACTCGGGAGGTCATAATGAACGAGAACGCGGACAACTCGACGCAGGACGAGTCGAGCAACTCCGGCATGGGAGCACGAATACGCAAGTACCGACAAGACCGAAATCTCAGCCTGAATCAATTGGCAGAATCCACCGGAGTAAGCAAGGGATACTTGTCCGCACTGGAGAACGAGCAGACATCCACAGCGAAGAGCCGTCGCCCCTCCGCCGAGACGCTATATGCCATCGCCCAAGCTCTCGGCGTCACTATGTCAGATTTACTAGGCCGCAAACTGCTAACAACAGCAACAGCAAGCCCACCGCCGGAAAGTCTTCAAAAGTTCGCAGAAGCAGACAACTTACCTCAAGCAGACATTGAAATGCTTAATGCAATTCAATTCCGAGGTGAGCGCCCCAAGACGATCGAACGATGGCGATATATTTATACCGCAATTAGAGTTAGCGAGTCGATGGACAACCATTAAGTATCATTGTCAGCAGACGAAGCTGAACCTCAGACGAGGCCGATCACATCCAGCAACCGCCAGAATCGGAATCGCCAACTACGCCAGTCTCATCCGAAAGTTATCCTGACTCAAAGCGCACCTGAATTAGATTCACGCCTTGTCGAAGAATTAACGTTAGAGTTTCCGACAAGTCAGCACAGCCCCGATGTCGTTACACCGACAGGGAATAACTTGACTATAAATTGGAAGCGGAGTCGTCAAGATCTTTTACTTTTTTCCATAACTTATCAAATGATGGAATCGGGGAACTGGTTTCGCCTGCTTCGGCGCGAAGCTTCGCAGCTTCGGCCAGCAGGGCCGTCACTCTCGGATCAGGAGTGACCATCGCCGTCAAGTCCCGTGGCGCGATCGCCATCCAGAGTCCGACGATCGGTTCGACCATCCCCACCAGCTCGGCCGCCCGCTTCTCACCAAGCACCTCCGCCGGAATGCTCGTCACCCCGGCGGTCACATCGAATCCCACGTACAGGCCAGCCTGCTTGGCCACATCATGCTTAAACGCCTCGTCCTTGCGTGAGTCCCACGCACGTCCCCAACCCTCGTCACCCTCCGAACCGACCGGACCCCAATTCTGCTGATCGACGTACTGTCCGAACCACGCCGCGAACTTCACACGATGACTACTGAACCGCTGCCAGAAATTCTTCCACGCTGCCGCATCGGCGGATTCGACCGTTTGCCCGGCAACGATGCACAGGAAGAACTTCCCGAACTCCTCGGCGGCCAGAACTGCGAGAGCATGTGCGCGCGGCCATCGGCCAGCGTCCAGAAGCACACGCGCGTCGTCCAGCAGCGAAGCGGAATTGTCCAACGCTGCACGCGCGATCTCGGCGAGTTGTGTTCGGGTGAGCACCGGCGCCGGCTTCACCGCCCGACCCCTTCCGGCGGGAACACGCTGCTCGAAGCCACCCTGTAAGGCTACCGGCAAGCAGCTCGCATCGATAGGACTATGTGGCAGGATCACGCCATGGTGGCCGTCATCCACGGTGAAGATCTCACCGAACTGCTGGACATCGCCGATCTTCACGGCCGGGCCCGCAGACTCACGATTCCCTGGCCTCGACGCGCCTGGGCTGGAACCGAAACCCACTTGTGCCTCCTGGTGCACGAAGAAGAGGTCCGTTGGCTCGGCCGGGCGATCGCTGGCAACGCGATAACGACATGGGACCGGCGGATCGAAATCGTCGACATCGAACCGATACCGTCCCTGCCCCTCGCGGAAGTCCGTGCCCAGCTCCCGCCGAAGGTGCAGGAGTACTTCCGGACCGGACTGCTGCCGGAGGGGACAGGTGTGGCGACCGTGGCGGCGTTGCGGGCGCTCCTCCCGGAATACGCGCCGCTGATCAACCGGCTCAACGCCCCGTACCGACGAAGCCGGCCCTTCGGTAGGCGAGGTCTCCTGCTCGACGAACAGCGAGATGCCACAGGGTTGGTTCTCGACATCAGCGGTGTGCGGCGCGACGTCCTGCGCGACTGGCGACCCGATCCTCAGGCGCCGTCATTCCTGGCCGGAGTCGAGCAACAGCGGTACGTCTCGGAAGAGACCTTGATCGACCACGACGTCGCCCGGTTTCCGGGCCTGGCGGAGCAAGCCGGCGGCCACGTCGACTGGCGGGTGTTCGGGAACCGGAACACCACCGTGTTCGTCATGAATGCCAACATGGAGCCGCTGGAAAGGTCTACCGGCGTCGATCTCGTCTACTACAACGAAACACACCGGTCATTCGTTCTGGTGCAGTACAAGCGGATGAGACGTGAATCTGCCGATGGTGGAGAGTCGACGCTGGCCTACCGGCCGGACAAGCAGATGGACGACGAACTCGCCAGGATGCGCGAAGTGGATCAGGTCTTCGGAACGTCGACCGATGGCGGCTTTCGGCTGTCCAGCAGACCATGCTGGGTCAAGCTGTGCAACCCGTCGGCCGCCTCCGAAGATCCTCGCGCCCTGATCAAAGGGTTGTACCTGGCGCGCGAACACTTCGAAGAAGTGGTCACCACCGCAGCTATGGGTCCCAGAGGTGGGGTGCGAATCGGATACGCCAACGCGGGCCGCCACGTCAACAACACTCTGTTCACCGAATTGGTCCGTGACGCGTGGATCGGCACCCGCGGAACCGGCACGGACGAACTCGCACAGCTGATCGCGGAAATCCTGGCCACCCGCAAAGCGGTCGTCTTCGGCGCCGGACTCGGCCCGCCGCCAGGGCCAACGCGTTCTTAAATCCCAGGAGGGCCTGATCCAGCGCGTTCGAGCGCATCACCGGCGATCCGAGCGAACCCGGGCCCGAAGCACGTCCACCGCGGCCGACACGTTCTCCGGCGACGACCGCGCCTGCCGCGGGGCCGGCTCACACGGGAAGCCTCCTCCATCCCGGCGAAGCGCAGCCACCCGACCGGGGGCGGCTTGGCCGGGCCGCAGGTGGTGAGCAGTCCGGGCCCAATCGGGACACACTCCGACGTCCAGCGATCTCTCGTGGTAGCCGTCGGGGGCGCAGAGCCTACGCACTGAACGCTGCCATCCTGGCGACGACAGGCTCGCGACGACGCCGGAGCAGATCAGCGGGAAATCACCGATCCTCAGTCAGCCGGCTGGCCGTCCCCCGTTCGGTGACGTCGATTCGGACGCCACCAGGAGTCACCATCAACACCGTCACCAACCTCCAGACAGAGAGCGCTGTAGCGACTCGTCCCAAGCCGCTCGAGGTCGTGTTCTTCGCAGCGAACTCCGTCCGGCTTTGTAGTAAGAGGTAGGCGGCCTTCGGCTGGGCGCAGGCGCCGTCCGCCAGAAGCTTCACTCGATTGGGTGTTCTCCTCTCGGAGATTCGAGAGTTACGTTCGGTAGTCATGATCGGCGAGGAGGGCCGATGACCCAGATGTCGATGTTCGGGCAGCCGGACGAACTCCCCGAGAAACCAGCCGGCGACCAGGCCGTCACCTTGAAAGTCCTGATCACCGTCAAGGCAGCACCGAATCCGTCCGAGAAGTACGGGGAGACCGTCTGCGTCGCCGGCCTAAGCCTCGATCCCTGTCGTCCGGGGTGGGTGCGCCTGTACCCGATCAACTTCCGCGAACTCGGGGGCAACGAAACCTTCAAGAAGTACGACATCGTCTCGGTCAAGGCCGTTCCGGCGCGGCAAGACAGCCGGCGGGAATGCTGGCGTCCGCAGATGCACACGCTGAAAGTCACCGGGCACCTCAACCCCTGGACGCCTCGGCGCCGATGGCTGGACCCAGCGGTCAGCACCGACACGACGATGTGCAGGCTGCACCGCGGAGCGACCATGGCCAGCCAGTCGCTCGCCTTGATCCAACCACGACGGATTACCGATCTGCGCATAACCCGTCATGCCGGGTGGACCAAAGAACAGCAAGCAAAGATCAATGGCTACGTCAGCCAGTTCAGCCTCTTCGACAACGAAGACCGCACCCCGCTGCGCGCGCCGCGATTCGCCGGCACCTACCACTGCCAGTGCGCTGAACCCGACTGCGGAGGCCACAAGCAGGGCTTCATCGACTGGGAGTTCGTCGCCTTCCAACTCCTGCGCCTGCGCGGCATGGACGGCGACAGCGCTGCCGAGCACCTGCGCCGACGCTTCCTGGACGAAATCTGCGGGCCCGGCCATGACGTCGCCTTCTACGTCGGCAACGTCGCCGCACACCCCCGCATCTTCAGCGTCCTCGGCGTCTACTACCCACCTCGCGCGAAGTCAGCTTCGCGGTAACCGACCGGCGATCTCCTCCAGGACCACGTCTCGATGGCATCGTCGCTGGTCAGCCTCGAAGCACAGAACGGCGAGAGACTCCTTCACCGCGAGCTGCGCCAAGTCGTCGAGACTACGCTGAGCCTCGTCGGTATCGAGCGTCGCGACATACCGCGCCTTGGCTTCAGCCAGCTCCGACTCCGAACCGGCGAATCCGGCGCGGTTGGTCTTCGGGTTGCCGAGTTCCCGACGGTGATCGTATTGGATTCCGGCCTCGAACAAGGCTTCCCGCAGAGCGGTCTTGCTGAACCCGCGCTTGCGCGAGATCGGCGTCAGCCGTACGTCCACCAGCCTGGTAATACCCCGGTGGACCAGCGCCGCGACAAAGTCCCGGATCTCCTGCCCTTCGTACCCGACACCGATCGCGCCGTCACGCACACCCGCTGTATCCGCCCTCCTCATACCGACACCCTTTCATGGCTGGTCTCCGGCCGTCCCTTCCCCCTCTCCTCGTCTCCGTGCGAAGTCCGGTCGGCAACACTCGAGGCCAGCGAGCCAGAGGAGGAGTTCATCGAAACAGCGGCCCCGCCTGGCCGCGGCATCCGCACCGTCACCACCACGAACACTCCAAGAAGGAAAAAGGAGTCGAGTAACCCACGACCCGCCAAACAGGTAAAGATCAAGCTAGCCGATGCCGCTCAAGATTTCGCACAAGTTTTCCCAGTCCATGTCGTCGAGCTGCGACTGCCAGTAAAGCAGTTCTCGCTGCCAGGCCCGGTCCAAATCCCCCTCCGACTCAAACAGGTCGCTTGCGTGGAAATCATCGGCCATCGGGATGATAAGCACTACCAGGTTCGCTCGGTAGTTGGCATACCGAGCCTGGAGACTCAGACGCCGGGGCTCGTAGCCGAACCGGTCGTCCCGGTGGCGGGCTGCTCCGGAGGCACGGAAGAGCTGCAGCAATAGGTTCGTTCGTTCGGCACGTTCGGCGGCTGACAGTTGCGCAGCCATACCCGCCAGCAAGTCGACAATCGCCGGACTCCGACTGAGTACAGCGAACGAAAGCACTGAGTAGAGTAAGCCGTCGTCAACCAGCTGGGAGAACCGGCTCCGCCCGTACTCGACGAGATCGTTGATCAGCGCAAAGATGAATCGCGCAACCAGATACTCGGCGAAGGTGTCGTTGAGGAATTCGTGGGTACGTACGCGCGGCTCGTCGGCGGAGTCTCGCACAGTATGCAGGAAGAAGAATCGGCTGACCAGCTCATTCTGAGCACTTGACTGCCTTCGAGTGAGGTCAGTGCCTAATATGGCAGACAGATCGAAGTCGAGATCACGGCTCGAGATCGACCTGCTGCCACGGTTGAGCATCCCCAGCGCAATGATGGCCAACTGTCGCAGGTATTCCTCGATTTTGTCGGCCAAGTTCGGCGTGTGCCCGAATTCGGACTTCTGGATTTCGCGGGCGGCGAACGACTCCAGCAACGCCTGGTAGAGCTGCGCCTTGGTAAGACCTGCGACCAGCTTGTTCTCGGCATGTATCAGGGCAAGAGCGACGAGGAGAATCGGCTGTCTTGCGAGCTCGGCGTAGTCGGCGATCGTCGTTGCGGCCAGCGGCTGGAGATTCTTCGTTGCGAACACAGAAGCGTTGGTAGCGTTCCATGTGTCCAGCCAACCAGCGATCTGTGCGTCGTCGAATTGTTCCAGTCGTACGACAAGGGTACCGTTCGGCACTCGTACGCGGTTGACAAGTGCGGTCCGGCCAGTCACGATCACGGCCACCGGGCGGCCCACGTCGTGGGATATCCGCTGGAACTCCGCGATCTGCTGCATGTAGGTGAGCCCACTTGTTTCACCGGAGGACAACAGGTCGTCGAGCCCGTCGAACAGGAGCACAGGCATCTCGTTGTCGATCGTCCGCACGAAGGAAGCCCAAGAAACCTGCTCAGCCAACTGCCGACGCAGCGCGTACTCGACTTGTTCGGGCAACCCGACGTTGCCAGGCACATCGCGGAGCTGAACACGGATGGCAACGAAAGAATCCGCAGGCAGCCGCGCGGCGAGCACCGAAGTGAGCAGGCTCTTGCCGGAGCCGGGCTGACCAAGGATCAGCACGGGCGCGTTCACTGCGGCTGCGGACGCCAGATGGCGCATGATGACAAGTTCGGAATCGGTGTGCACTTCCTGCGAAGCCCACCACATCTCGTCATGGAGCGCACTGCGGGGGTCCGATTGAACGACTCTCACCGCAGGCGCGACGTAGCCGTCGGCGATCGTCGGCACGACCACGTCAGAGGTCTCCGCCGGGAGCAGCGGCCGATCCAGGGACGCCTGGTTGAGGCGAGCGAGATCGTCGGCAAGCGTGCGGGCCGTTCGTTTCGACAACGACGGCGGAGCTCCCTGGTAAGGCCGCTTGCCTGCGGTCGGGGGTGGCAGCGCGGGCGGGGTGTCCCCGCCATCGGTGAGCAGTGCGCCGGGTTGCACACCGAGTGCCTTGGCAAGGGCGACCAGTTCGTCGGTCGTGACGT
Source organism: Amycolatopsis sp. NPDC004772 (assembly GCF_053601215.1). Taxonomy (NCBI): domain Bacteria; kingdom Bacillati; phylum Actinomycetota; class Actinomycetes; order Pseudonocardiales; family Pseudonocardiaceae; genus Amycolatopsis; species Amycolatopsis sp. NPDC004772. The sequence goes on along the minus strand of NZ_JBSGBK010000007.1, from coordinate 70,179 downwards.
TCTTGCGGACACCTGATTCGATCTTGGCGAGCGTTCCCCTGGTCAGGTTCGTGGCTCCAACCAGAGCGCATTCGTCAGCGAGGCGCTGCGCGCTCCATTTTCGTTCACGCCGCAGCCGGCGAACCGACTCTCCCACTGCTCCGCCCATCGACCAGCCTCTCAATTGCTCTGGATCGGAACATATCCAGCTTAGAGCTTGAGCTGATCATCCTCAAGGAGCAAACTTCATGGATGACCGCACAAGCGGGGAACGGCGAGGAAGCCCAGGAGGCACGATGGCGGCACGGCAACTCGGGACACTCGCCGAGTAGGCGACGATGACCGACAATCCGAACAGCGAGAAAGCCGCGGTGGCGCTTCCCCACGACAGCTCACCGAAGAACGGCAAAGACCTGGTCCTCAAGCTTTACACCGGACTCGACTGGGCAAAGGCTGGCCCGGTGTGCGCCGTGCTCGGCTCGGTCGCGGTCGTGCTCGCGGTGGTCTTCTGGGGCCTGAGTCTGGTCGCCCACGCCGTGGTCGGCTCCTGGTGGCTGAGTTCGGTCATCGCCGGAGCAAGCACGGGGGCAGGTGCGTACGGTTTTGTGCGCCGCCGAGGGCGCCACAAGCCCTGATCGACAAGGTGCCGGAAGCACTACCTGCCAAGGACATCGTCCGGCCCCATCGATCGATTCGCCGCCGGACACAGTTACGCCGTGACCGCCATGTCGACCTGACCGCTACACGTCGGAACGGCCTTGCTGATCGCGCGATGGAGTCAGCTCACCGAGTCCTGGGTCAGCGCACAGCACCACGTCGCCCGGTCAGCACCCTAGGGCGTGTCGTCAAAGCCAGAGGAGCAGGGTGGCTAGGTCGATCAGCCCTCGGTATGAGGTGGCGGTCTTGTCGAAGCGGGTGGCGATGGCGCGGAATTGCTTGAGTCGGTTGAAGCAGCGTTCGACGATGTTGCGGCGCCGGTAGGCGACGCGATCGAAGGCTGGTGGTCGGCCACCGGCTCGACCGCGGGGCTGCCGGTTGGCTCGTTGGTCTCGGCGTTCGGGGATGGTCGCCGGGATGCGGCGTCGGCGCAGGTAGGTGCGGATGGCGCGGCTGGAGTAGCCCTTGTCCGCCGAGCTCCATCGGTCTCCCATCACGTGACGACCTTGAGACTGATCATGTCCCACCGCAGGTCACCGGCACACGTGTCGCCCGTGTCGAACCTTTGCCTGACGGTGGCGTCGATGACGATCGTGTCCTCGGGGCCGACCGCGGGCAACGAGCCCGGCAACTCGAGCTGCGGAACGCCGACGTCGTCGAGGTCTTTCCCCACCTTTGCGCCCCGGGCTCGGACTTCGACGTGGATGTCACCGCAATTTGTGTTCGAGCTGAGCATCCCGCCTACGACGTACCGAGGTGCCAGGGAACTGCCGTCGGACTGCACTCGGAGTTCAGTGTGGATCGACTTGATCTGCCTGCTCACGTTCCACCACGCTCTGGCCGCGGTCACGTCGTCGCCGTTGACCCGCGCCGGGATCTCAAGGGGCACCCATCGATACGGGTAGGTGAACTCGTCCCCCGCCGCGTACAGCAGGTGCGAGCCGATGTGAGCGGCCGCCGCGCTCGACGTCGTGGCTGGTCGAGCCGATGTCGAGCTCGTCGAGGCGGCACCACGCGTGTCCGGCTTGAACTTCACGAACAACGGCACGGCCACGGCGACGGCAACGAGAAGTCCCGCTCCTCCGAAGGCCAGCACGCGCCTGCGTCGTCCTTCGGAACCTGCGATCCGCGTGGTCGGCAGATCCTCGACGGGATCGCGGGCGGTGTCCACCGAAGGGCGAAGCCGGTCGAGTGCCTCCTGCGCGGCCTGCCTGAGCTGGTCGTCTTCCGCCGCTGCTTGCGCCCGGCGATCCGCGAGCCGGCGAAGCGTCTCGATCGCGATGTCCTGTTCCGCCACTGCTCCCCGGGCGGCGAGACGTTCCAGTTCCGCCACCGCCCCGAGCCGGGCGAGCCGGTCCACGCTGAGCAGGTCCCGCCGGATCGTCCGCGGCGTGCCGGGGGCGAGACCGGTCGGGTTGCGCGCGATGTAGACCTCTCCCGCGAGCTGGTCATTGCGCGTCGGAGTCTGGTCGGGGGTGGCTTCCCGGACGCGATCGAAGACGTAGCCGTAGAGCTCCGCGGCGTCGATCACGCCGTCACCGTTCAAGTCGGCCTCTCCGGTCCGCAGCCCGTCGACAATCATGCGGGTGAAGATCGACGGCGGCCCCGGGCTTCCCGCTCCGCGTCCGACGTTCGACTCGTAGGCGTAGCCCAGGTGCGTGGAGGCCGTCATCACCGCGCAGCCGCGCCCGGAGCGGGCGGTCAGCTGGTCGATCACGTCCACGCGCTCGGCCGACTTCCGGGTGGTTCCGGCGGGAAACGCCCCGCCGTAACAGCAGTCCAGCCAGAGGACGACTTTCCGGGCCGGACTGCGGTCGATCAGACGACGGACGAAGGCGGCCGAGACACCGGTCGATTCGAGCAAGGCCCGCTCGGTGTCGGCAACGGCCAGGTGCAGGTCGCCGGTTTCGTCCTTGATTCCGTGGCCGGAGAAGTACACCAGCAGCAGATCTTCCCGGCCCGCGCCGGAGAAGAACCGTTCCAGGTCCACCCTCAGGTCCCTGACCACGGGATTTTCCCGGGTCTGAACGACGAATCCACCGATGTCGGGGTCCGCGAGAACGTCGCGCAACTCGGCGACGTCGCGGCGTGGCGCACGAAGCTCACTGAAGGTCAGGTCGGCATAGCTGTCGGTGGCGATCAGCAGGGCCATTCTCGATCCGGGCATCGCCCGGCATCATAGGCTGGCCCCGGTCTCCGTGGAGACGATACCGTGACGCTCGTGCAGAAGATTTCCGTGGAAGTGTGCGACGACGATCCCTTCGAGCGCGACAATCTCTACCGCAACCTGCGCGAGGAACTGCTCAGCCTGGACATCGCCGGTGCTGAGTTCTCGGTCGATCCGGCTCGGCCGGCAGGCGCGAAAGCGGACCCGGCGAGTATCACGGAGATCGTCGTCGCTCTGGCGGGATCCCGGGTTCTCCTCCAAGTGGCCGCGTTTCTCCGCGACTGGGTGAAGCGTTCGGCCAAGAGGAAGATCGTCGTGCGAGACGGGGACCGCACGCTGGAAATCACCGGCGCGACAACCCGCGACAATCGCGAAGTCATCGACGCGTTCTTCGCGGACTCAGATGACCAGCGCCTTCCAGAGATTCCGCACGCGTCCGATTCTTGATCCCTCCCGGCCGGTCCACCGCATGTTCGAGGCGGATCATCCTGGTCGACAACCGCACCAGCGAGCTGGGCGATAACGACGAGGGCACCGGGTAGACGTACGGCGACGTCGACCGGCTGCTCGATCCGCCTGACGTCGTCGACGACGCGAAGCCCCCGCTCGGGTCGAAATGCTGGTCGTCGTGCATCTGGGGACGGTGGAGCGCATCGTACGGCTGGCCGCATCCCACTTGTGTCCACTTTTTGTCAAATTTCGACGCTCGCGCGGTAAAGCTCTCGATGGCGCCGATGGTTCCCTTTACGATCTGCGGGCCTACCAAGTGAGCTGGTGCATGCCGGCACGCGAGCAGCACCGGCGTCACCAACTGTGGCAGCGGCTTCCCCGCCCGCTGCGCCGATGTCGATGCCGATGCCACCGCGGCGACTGGAACGTCGTCAAACGACATCGCACTGCGGCTGCTGGTCGACGCCGAAGCCGCTGGCGCCGACCTCAATGACGTCCGCAACGCGGCCACCCGCGAAAACCTCGACGCGTGGGCACTCGGTGCGCTCGACACCTTATTCACCGACCGGACTCCTACTGCGCCGCCGAGGGCGGCTCGAAGGACTTCAGCAACAGGAGCCACCCCACCCAGGCGATGCGCGATGCCGACGTGGTCACCGCCATCGCCGCGAACAACGAACTCGTGAAGCCGCATACCCTCGCCTAACCGGCGGGCACAGGGAACAGCCGCCAAGGTGCTCATGATGCAGGTCAGCAGGCCACCCACCTCAGCTGCGTTCACCCCGCACTCTGCGACGACAAGTAGACGGTGGCCCTCGCACTTGAAAGGCCAGTCAGCGGCGATGCAGCCTGAATCAGGCGACCGAGACGAAGTCAGCTCCGGCAGGAGGCGGGCTGGCGATCCGCCGGGTAGAAACCATGGTCACGAGGACTACGGACCGGCCAGACGGCGGGGCGTAAGGGTGTCTCGAAATCTATGCCTTCGGGACACCGCGTGGCGTGTAGTGGCAAGTCGCGACCATGCTTTGGCGCGACCTTCACCGTCAAAGCCTCGTTCGGCCACGCGACCTTCACCTGCGAAGCCTGGTTCCTGCTCAAGACGTTCGCCCCGGATGACACATCTGACGCTGTCGATGGGATCCGTGAGCTCGCCGCTTGCCGACCACCCATTCAGGACAGCTTCGACCAGCTGGCCAGGCAGACACCTGAAACCGGGCATGAGTTCTTGTGCCGGCGCTGGCGTGGACGCCGCGTCGACGGCCCGATCCTCGTCGCCATCGACAACGGCATGATCCTCGGAGCGATCGGTCCGCTCGCCGTCATGCCCAATCGCAACGGGGCATCGGTTCTGGTGCCCCAATACTTCGGGTAGCTTCATGTCGCCTGACGCCGCTCACGGACCGGTATTCGGCCTCCGCCTCCGCCACGCGTCGCTGCTCGTGCACGACGTGCTGTCCAACGTGGACCTGACCAGGCCGATCGTGCTGCTGTTGACAAGCAGCGTCCAGCACGAACTCGAAACGTGGTCGATGGAGCGACCTCGGGAGTTCCCGGTGTTCTCGCCGGGGCCTGACGACTCTCGCGGTCAATGAGGCATGGTCTCGCCGGCGGGCCCGGCAGGTGCCGATCCGTGCACGACTTGGTTGCCGTTCTGCACGACGAACTGACTGCCGGACGCAATGTTGACCTGTGACGGACCGGTCGCCCCCGACGCACCGTCCTGGTTCCCCCGCATCGCCGTCGAGATTGCCAATGCCGCAGAAATGATCACGACGATTCCCGTAAGCAGCCACCAGATCCATCCGCCGTGCAGTTCGTTGATCAAGGCGGACGACAGCGCCGCGAGAACCACAGTCGCTGCTGCCGAACTGGCGGTCCTGATCTTCGGTTTCCACATCGGACCATTGTGCCCTGCGTCCACACGATACCGCCGGTGACCCTGACGGTAGACTCCACCGTGCCGCCAAGCCGCAGACCAGGCAATTCCGGAATGCGACAGAAGACTTCCGCTTCGCGGCCCGGTTCGCGAGGAGATCTGGCAGGTGCGCAGCGAGGGTGGGAGCGACGGCCAATCCGAAGGACGGGAGAATGCCCCGTTTTCCGGGCAGCTCAACTACGGCCACCAGGTGTTCGCCGTCCGAGACGGCGACCAGCACATCTCCGTGCACCAGGACGGACCACCGTTCGAGCTCCAGCCGTTCCCGCACGAAGACAAGGTCGATGCCGGGAAGATGCGGGGCCAGCCGAGCCGGTTGCTGCTCGCGCGGAACCAGGTCGTCCGTTTCGCCGGACGCCGCGAGGAACTGCTGCGCCTGCAGCATTGGCTGCACTCCCCCGAGCGGCTGAGTGTGCTGCTCGTGCACGGGCCCGGTGGAACCGGAAAGACTCGGCTGGCCGATGAGTTCGCGTCGATCATCCGAGCGCGGAACTGGAGCGTTCTTTCCGCAACCCAGGGCCGCACTCGCACCACCCCCGTCGTTCTGGAAGCGACACGGGGCGTCGGCAAGCTGATTATCGTCGACTACGCCGAACGGTGGCGGAGAACCGGCCTTCTCGCTCTGCTCTCCGATGCCGGAATCACCGGTCCGGGGATGTGCCGGGTTTTGTTACTGGCGCGTACAGCCACGTCGTGGTGGGGTGACCTGCGCAGTCCTCTCACAAAACTCGACGCCGTCGTCGACACGATGCGGCTCGAGCCGCTGGCCGCCGATACCGGCCAGCGGCAGCAGTTGTTCCACGCCGCCCGAGACAGCTTCGCGCGAATCTACGAAATCGACCCCGCTGGCGCCGTCCCGGCAGGCCGGATCAGTGACCCGCATTACGAATCGGTGCTGAAGATCCACATGTCGGCTCTGGCCGCCGTCGACGCGCTGGCACGGCACCGCCGGCCGCCGACCGACCCGGGGCACCTCTCGGAGTACCTGCTCGACCGGGAACGCGACCACTGGGCCGCGATGTCCGAGAACGGCCGAATCGAATCCTCGTCCAGCCGGATGACGCGGACGACGTTTCTCGCCACGGTCTGCGGTCCGGTCCACCGGGCCGAAGGTGTCCGGCTGGTCCGCGCGAGCGGGTTGGCCCCGGACGACTTCACGGCGCGGCAGGTTCTCGACGACCACCGTGCCTGTTACCCGCCCGCCGACGACGGCACGGTGCTGGAACCACTGGCGCCGGACTGGCTGGGTGAAGACTTCGTCGCCAGGGGCCTGGCCGCCGGCTCGGCCGATCCGTTCAGCGACTACTGGCTGCCGGACATGGCTGGCCAGGCCCTCGCCTCCGCCGAGTTCGCGGTGCACCGGCGACGAGTCGTGTCGGCGATGGCCGAGACCGCGAAGCGATGGGCACACGTCCGGCGCTACCTCAACGAACGGCTGCGTGAGATCTCCGGCGAGTTGCTCTCGCTCGGCGGCCAGACTCTGCTCGCGGTCGCGGAGGTCGCGGACCTCGATCTGCTCGCGGCGCTCGAGCCGCAGCTGCCGGAAAAGGACGTCGAGTTCGACTCGGTGGCGGCCCGGATAGCCCAGCGGCTGACCCGCCACCGGCTCAAAACCGCCGTCTCGCCGGCTGAACAAGCACGGCTTCGCACCGCGCTAGGCCGCCGGCTCGGGAACGCGAGCCTGTTCCAGGCCGCTCTGGACGAGTCGGCCACCGCGGTCCAGCTGCTGCAAGAGCTCGCTGCGGGCCAACCCCGCCGCTACGAGGAACCGCTCGCCGAGGCTCTCCACTACCACGGCTCCCACTTGGCGGGCCTGGGTCGACGGCGTGCGGCGCAGGAGGCGACCGAACAAGCGGTCCTCCTGCGCCGCCGCCTGTGCGCCCGGCACCCGCTGCGGTACGAAGCACTGCTCACCGATTCGCTGGACAACTTGGCCATCGATCTCAGCGCGATGGGCGAGACCCGGAAGGCGCTGTCCGCTGCCTGTGAGGCCGTCAACCTCCACCGCGGGGTGGAGCAGCGGACCGGGAGCCACCAGCCCCGGCTCGCCGCGTCCCTGCACAACCTCGGCAAGCTCTTCGGCCAGAGCACCATGCTCGCCGAGGCGACCGCCGCACTTCGCGAAGCCGGCCAGCTCTACGAGCAGCTTCGCGCAGCAGAGCCGTCGAAATACGAGGCCGAACTCGCGGCCGTGCGGAACGACAGCGCCTTCTGCGCACTCGACCAGGGCGCACCCGGGCGCGGCGCCGAGGAGGCGACCTCAGCCATGCAGGCGAACTGGGTGCTCGCCGGCCGATACCCGGCAGGCTTCGAGTCCGAGCTGGTGACTTCCCTGCTCGGCTTGGCCAACAACCTTTCCCACCTCGGCTACCGGGAATACGCCCAGCGCACCAGCGGGCACGCGGTTTCGCTCTCCGGCAGGCTCGCCGAGGAGCACCACGACCGTTACGACGTCCGCCACGCGGCCTCGATGCACAGCCACGCGATCAACCTCGCGCGCTCCGGACGGCCGGATCAGGCCCTCGCCGCGGCGGAGCGAGCGGTCGAGCTGCGGTCGATCCTCACGGACAAGGCGCTCACCCGCCACGAGCTGGAACTGTACGCGACCCTGCGCACCGCGGGTGTCGTTCTCCGGACCGGCCGGACGGACGAAGACAGTCCGGCGGCGGAAGCCCCAGTCTCGGTGCGCCGGCGACTCCAACTCGCCGTCGACGCGATCTTCACCGAGAACGCCCCCGGCATCAGCGATGCCACGGAGAACCTATGGATCCGCCTGTTCCGAGCGCACCGACTGGCCACCGCGATCACAGGCCTCACCCCGGAAATGGCACCCAACCTGCGGGAAACGACGTTCGCACTGGCCGAGCGCCAGGCCGAGCTGGCTCGCTCGCTCGCCAGCCTGAGCAGCCGTCTCAGCGACGTCAACAGGCACGGCGAAGCATTGACCAACGCACAACGCGGGTCCGAGCTCTTCGCCCGCCTCGCCGCCTCGGACCCGGACAAGCACAGCCGCGAGCTCGCATCGTCCCTGGCCGCACTCGGCCTCCGGCTAGCGGACGTCGGCCGTCAAGCCGAAGCCCTCGACGCAACCCGTTCCGCGCTCAAGCAGCTCGACGCCCGCGATCCGGCGGTATTCAAAGCCCCGCAGACCGCGACGGTACTGCAGGCTTTCGGCTGGGTGCGAAAGGTGGCGGGGCTCGAGCAGGACGACGCGCTGCGAGCGGTTCGCCTGGCCGCCGGGATCTATCGCGACCTCGGAGCCACCCGCACCGGCGTCTACGTCAACGAACTCCGCTCGGTCATGGCACTGGAAGCCGGACTGCTCGCCAAGCTGGGCCGCCTCGTCGATTCCCTTGAGGTGCGGTCCGCGGCCGGGCTCCTGCCGGCCGGCCCGTCCGAGTTGCGCCACTAGTCGACCAGAACCGCCGATTCGGTCTTCTGCGGCCGCGCTGGGTGCCTGACGCACTCTGAGTCCGATGACAAGCTTGCACAGCAGATCGCCTCCTCACAGCTGCGCTGATCAAAGTTGAGAAAATTCGTCCTCGTGACGTGCGATAACCGGTTCAACTCGTCGCGTCGAGTAGCACTGACGGAACGGGCTGTCGGAGACCATGCTGCAATGCTCCTGGGACCGCCACTTTCGAAGAATTCGACGACCCTAGTGTGTGCGCCGACCCGCCCGGTCCAACTCCGCGCCGGTCGGGGGTGCGTTCACGAGCGCGCTCGCTGACGTAGTACTCCCACATTCGCTGCTCCGCAGTTTGCTCACCGGTCTCGGCAACCGAACTCGAGGGCGATACAAGGCGGACCACTTCTGCAGTCTCGTCCTCAACCACGTGTCGGGAATCCTGCTCGCAGATCTTCGTCGGTGGGACTGGTCTCGGAGCCGGTCTCGCGAGACCGCCGCTTCAACGCCCTGTTCAACAACTCGACCGCCAGCAGCAAGACCAGCGGCGGACACGCAGCGACCGTGACCTGTAACAGGCTCAAGACCGGCGCCGAACCGACGTTCGCCACCAGCGACAGACAGATACCGAACGCGAACGCCAGCCACGCCACCCACCGGCCCGACTCGCTGTCATCGCGGTGGCTCTTCCACAGCTCGACCGTCGCGATCGTCAGCAGACCGTCAACCAGGAGTGGCCAGATCGACGCCGTCACCGTGTCCGCGCCGAAGCGGAGTGCAAACTCACGTCCGTGGCGGTACGAGGCGTACGCCGCGCCGAGTGCGACCAACCCGGTGCAGGCGCACTGAACTGACAGAGCAAGGTCTTGAGCCAGCCAGCCCCCAAGCCGCTTCATGACCGCCCCTCCTTGCTCGCGCTCTCGGCGGCCTTCCGAACGTGACCGCCCGACCGATCAAGTAGCGCTGACGAGAAGCTTGAACCAGGCGACACGGACCGACACTTGCGAGCCCGAGAGTGCACGGACGCGACGACAGACCTCGACACAGGCCGACATCGTCACCACCCGACGACCGAGGAAGACGACACTGCCCGGCATCACTAGACACCGTCCGAAACCTCAAGATCACCACTCTTAACCAGCGGGTTGCAGCACCTCCTGGCGAACCTGAGGCGGGGCATCAAGGCCGCAACCACCCTCAGCGCATCGGCCAGCAGTTCGCCAGCGCCGGAGAACGCGACGACCATAGTTGTTCGTGCCAGCGACGCGATCGAGATCCGCCCCGGTCGGACTACGTCCTGCAGCTTGCTCCTCGACGTAGAACGCCCACATCCGCTGTTCTGCAGACACCTCGAGATCCGACACCGGCTCAACGTCGTCCTCGACGGAGCACAATTGCACCACCTCGCGTTCAGGAACTCCACCGTCGGCATCCACCTCCCTCGGCCGCAAGGTCCGACCATCAGCACGGTGGCGCTTCAACGCCCGGTTCAGCAGCTCCACAGCAAGCAAAAGAGCCAGCGGAGGACAAGCCGCGATGACGACCGCGAACACCGTCAACCTCGGAACCGACCCGATGTTCGCGCACAACGACAATGAGATCCCGAACCCAAACGCCACCCACGCAGCCCAACGACCACCACCATGGCTCGGCCTCCACAGCTCAACCGTCGCCGTCGTCAACAGCCCGTCAACGATCAACGGCCAAATCGACGCAGTCGACCCATCTGCACCGAAGCGGAGCGCGAACTCGCGACCGTGTCGGTAGGACGCGTAGGCCGCCAGCACTGCCACGACGCCGGTGCAGACGCACTGCACACCCAACGACCATGAGGCCCTCGTACCCTTCGACGGCGTCATGAAGCACCGCCGCGACGGCGCCGCTCGATCTCGACCGAACCACAAATCTGCAGCTCACGGCACCTTTGACCCCGTGAGGTTGCTGCGTGAATCGCGCCGGGGGCACTGGCGATCACCTGCAGAGAACGGCCCCTGAACAGGCAGAACCTGGGCAGGGGCCGCTGTCGGTTGGCTGGCGGTGTCCGGAGCTTCCCGGCCGTCAGCCCGCCCAGTCGAGAGTCTTCTCATCCGTGAACTGGCTCATCCGGGCAGCAAGCCGGTGAAGAACCTGATGATCGGCAGTCGTGTTCCCGCGGCGCTGTGGCCTACTCCCGGGACCACGATCTGCTGGACCGCCGTGCCGTGCCGGGTCAGAGTTGCCGCCAGGCTGTCGAGTTGCTCCGGGCGGCTGCGGCCGTCATCGCCCATGGCGGCCAAGTCGGCTCGGCCGTCGTCGTCGCCTCCGATGACCAGGAGGACCGGGATCCGGGCGATCGCGGCCGGGTCCACCGTGATTCCGAACCGCTGCCGGGTGTCGGCGATGCCCTCCGGCCAAGCGAGTGAGTCGTCGAGCAGGGTCACGCCGCCCGGTGCGCCGACCGCGGCGGCGATTACTCGGTCCGGGTGGAGGTACAGGAAACGGTGGGCGAACTGGCCTCCACCGGAATGTCCGCACAGCAATACTTTTTCGACGCGCGCGTTCCAGCGGACCCGGACCTGCTCCAAGATGTCGAGCAGCACCACGTCGAACCGGATCCCGTGGGCGTCGACCACCTTGTAGTCGTGCACGTCGTCGGGGTCGTCGATGCCGACCGGGAACAGCGGGGTCACGACGATGACCCGGTGCTGTTCGGCGAAGGGGATGAGCCCCTCCCGCAATTCGCCGACGCTGCGGCCGGTGCCGTGTACGGCCACCAGGACGGGCAGCTCCGCCTCCGGCGTCCAGCTCGTCGGGATGTAGGCGCAGTAACTGCAGCGCGGCTCGTTCGGTGCCGCGAAGAACGGGGTGCGCTTGGTGAGCAGCCGGCGGCCGGGGTGCTCCGGCGGCAGGTCTTCGACGCGGATCACGGGGTGCGGTTTCCTCGGCCGGCCGGCACCAGCAGCCGCGCCAGGGGGACGTGGTGCTGGCCCGCGTGCATGTCCCGGTCCCGCACCGACCCCTGGCCCACCGGCCGCGGGAACGAGATCTTCACGACGTTCAGCGACGGGATCCGGAAGATCCGGATCGACCCTTCGTCCACCCGGTACAGCGCCGCGATCACGCGCTCGTTCAGGAACGTCTCGTCCGCCGCCACCCGGTAGCCGTCGGCGTCGCGCAGGAACAGCTCCATCGTCACCCAGAACGGGCCCGCGTTCTTCGACCGGACTTCGTGGGCCAGGTCCGCCAAAGCGGTTTCAGGCACGGGTTTTCTCCTCGAACTCGAGCCGGAACAGGTCCGGCGGCGCGCAGTCGACCACGTGGTTGAGCACGAACTCGTACGCCGCCCCGCGCTCGACCTCGGCGGGGGACGACGGGAACGCGAAACTCGGCAGGTAGTCCATCGCCGGGGTCGGCAGGTGCAGCATCAGCGGGTTGGCGATCTTGGCCACCGCCGTCGCCGTCGGCTGGTCGGGGGCGTTGACCAGGAGCATCACGCCGACCTCGCGCGGCGGCCCGGTTTCGGGTTCGAGCTCGCCCAGTACCGCGTTGTGGCCGTACAGCCGGAGGTCGAACGCGTACTCGTCGCCGGCCAGGCCCAGTGTCCCGCTCACCCGCTGGGTGATCAGCGTGCGCATCAGCGCCGCCCACTCGTCGATGCCGGCCAGGACCAGGGGGTCGCGGATCGCCGAGAACGACATCGTCTCGTACCCGCTGATCCGGGCGCCCTCCAGCTTGATCGTGTACTGGTCGGCGACGTGGAACCGGGAGCCGGTGACGCGGACGGTGCGGTCGTCGACGGCCGTGTACACCGCGTCGCGGACGTCGAGCGTGCCGTCGGGTTCGCGCATCTCGAACGGGTCCGCTGTCTCGTACAGCATGTGCGCGGCCACCAGGATCGGGGTGCAGGCCGCCCCCGGGTCGAGGGGTTCGATGGTGAAGCCGTCGGCGTCGATGGTGGCCAGGACGCCGCCCGCGCGCGGGTTGTCGGTGCACTGGCCGCCGCACTCGACGATCTTGGCCGCGTGCCACGTCGGCCCGGCCGGCATGCCCATCATCAGCGGGTAGGCCGCCGCGACCGCCGTGTCGGTCGCGCGGCCGGCCAGGACGACCTGGGCACCCGCGCGCAGCGCCTCGACGATCGGCTCGTGCCCCATCGCGCCGACGATGTGCGTGCAGCTTTCGAGGGTTTCCGCGTCGAGCTCTCCCAAGGGCGGCAACGGGTGCACGCGACCCGCGTCGAGGTGTTCCTTCAGCGCGGCCGCGTCCTGCTCGCTGTAGATCTTCGCGACCTTGAGGTCCAGGCCCTCCTCCGCGAGCACCTCCGCGGCGATCCCGGCGACCCAGTCGACGCCGGTGTCGGTCCCGCTCGTCCCGCACGAGCCCACGATCACCGGGATGCCGGCGCCCGCGGCGGCGGTGAACAGGCTGCGCAGATCACGCGCCACGGCCTTGGCGGTCGTCTTGGCCGTCGCGGCCCCGAGGTAGTACGGACCCGAGTCCGTGGACCCGCCGTCGATGCTGATGACGTCGGCGCCCAGGGCGATGCCGCGCTCGACCGTCGCGTGGTCCCAGCCCGCCCCGAGCATGCCGCTCGGGGCCAGCACACGCACTTTCTCCATGTCCCTCACTTCTCTCCGTTCACCACGTGCCGGGCTCGGCCGTCCAAGGCCGCGACCAGTTCTTCGGCTCCGCGCAGGCCGGCGGCCCGGCGCGCTTCGGCGGTCTGCCCGGCCAAGTGCGAGTAGACGACGATGCCGTCCACGCCCCGCAGCGGGCTGTCCGCCGGCAACGGCTCTTCGCCGACGACGTCGAGCGCCGCGCCCGCGATCTCGCCGGACCGCACCGCCGCCACGAGCGCCTCTTCGTCGACGATCGCCCCGCGCGCGGTGTTGACCAGGAAAGCGGTCGGCTTCATCCGCTTGAACGCCAAGGCGTCCAGCAGTCCGCGGGTCCAGTCGGTCAGTGCCGTGTGCACCGACACGTAGTCCGAAGTGGACAGCAGCTCGGGCAGCTCGACGACCCGGACGTCCGGGTCCCGCACCCCGGTGGCGCAGACGACGGTCATCCCGAACGCGCGGGCCAGCGGCACCACCGCCCGCGCCGCCGCGCCGTACCCGATGAGCCCGAGCGTCGACCCGCGCAGCTCGTGCCCGTCCTCGCGCGGCCACTCCCCCCGCGCCACGCCGGACGCCGACTGCACGAGCCGCCGCGCCCCGGCGAGCAGCAGCCCGAAGGTGTACTCGGCGACGGCGTTCGCGTTGACGCCGGACAGGTTGCTGACGCTGATCCCCTGCCGGGCCGCGGCTTCGACGTCGATCGAGTCGTACCCCACGCCCGTCCGGACGACGACCCGCAACCGCGGCGCCCGCGCCAGGACGCCGGCGGTCAGCGGCTCGTTGGCCACCAGCGCCGCGTCGATCCCCTCGAGCGCGGCCACCAGCTGTTCGGGGTCGCGCTTGCCGGTCATCGGCGAGTGCACGGTGTCCAGCCCGGCCTCGCGCAGGTAGACGTCCACCTCGTCGCCGGGACGCAGGTAGTCGGTGGTGATCAGGACGCGCTTCACAGGGCCAGCCCGTCGGTCCGGCGGCGCTGCAGCTGGGCCACGCGCGCCACCAGGAGCACCGCGACCGCGGTGACGACCGCGATGTCCAGCAGCAGGAACGGCCACCCGGTCACGTCGACCATGCCGCCGACCAGGGCCGGCCCGAGGAACCCACCGCCGGCCCAGCCGACGGTGTACAGCCCGGTGTAGGTCCCGAGCACCCGGGCCGAAGGCGCCAGGTTCCACAGGACCACCGCCATGTTGACCATGAACGCCGACGCGCCCGCGGCTGCCACGCACATCGCGGCGATCGTGCCGGCCGGTGTCCGCACGAGGGTGCCGAGCACCATCGCCGCCGCGAACACGACCATCCCGATCAGGATCACCCGCAGGCGGCCGAAGCGTTCGGCGAACAGGGCGACCGGGTAGGCGGCCGCGATGAACGCGAGTCCACTGGGGAGGGTGAGACCACCGGCGTCGCCGCGGGACATGCCCAGCGCCTCCATGCCGTAGTTGGTGATGAGCGAGCGCGACGCGAACCACGCGCTGCCGAACGCGAGCACCGCCGCGATGACCAGCAGCCGGCTGCGGTCGGTGGCGCGCACGAGGTCCAGCAGGACGTCCCGCATCCGCACGCGGGGCGCGTTCCCGGTGTGCCCGGCGCGGTCCTCTTCGAGCGCCGCCTGGTACGCCGGGGACTTGCTGTCGCGCACCCGCCAGGCGAGCACGCCCACCGACACCAGCATCAGGACGGCCGGGATCGCGAAGGACAGCTTCGGGAAGTCGTCGATGAGGAAGATGCTGATCAGCGCGGCGACGATCACCGTGATGCTGGAGGCGATCTTCACCGCGGCGTTGGCGCGGCTGCGCCGCTCGGGGCCGATGTAGTCCGGGAGCAGGGATTCGGCGATCGGTTTGAACGAATTCGCGACGAGCGCGTAACTGAACATGACCAGGACCAGCAGCGGCAGCGAGACCGCGGCGTGCGGGATGGCCACGAACAGCACGGCCGCCACCGGCATGCCGACGACCAGGTACGGGATGCGCCGGCCCCACGCGGTCCGGGTCCCGTCGGAGCGGTTGCCCATCCACGGCTGGATGAAGATGCCGAGCAGGTTGTCCATGCCCATCAGCGCGCCGATGAGCGCGGCGCTGCCGACGTGCTCGCGCAGCAGCGGCGGGACCTGCGAGTCGTAGAGGTTCCACGTCGACTCCTGCGCGAAGACCGCCAGAGCCACGAAGAACGTGATGCGTCCCGTCCGGACGCGCGGGGTGGTCAACGTCATCGTCGGCCCCTTCCCTTGACCATGCCCGCCACCGTACTTTTGCTATAGCAAGACGGTCAAGAGTTGCAAAGTGCTTTTGCCGTAGACTCGGCCCCATGCTGGGTGAAGCACTGACCACCGACACGCTGGCCGACCGCGTATACCGCGCCATCCGGGACGCGATCAGCACCGGCGAGCTGCGCCCCGGCCAGAAGGTCACCGAGCGCGGGTTCGCCGAGCAGCTGTCGGTCAGCCCGACGCCGGTGCGCGAAGCCATCCGGCGGCTCGAACAGGACGGCCTCCTCGAACGGTCCGGCCCGCGGACGGTCAAGGTGGCGATGTTCGGCGGCGTCGCCGTCCAGGACCTCGCCGAGGTCGAGGTCGGCCTGCGCGGCATGGTGGCCCGCTTCGCCGCGCGGCACGCGACACCCGAGCAGCTGGCCGGGCTCGACGCGATCCTCGACGAGGCCGACGACCTGCTCATCCTGGTCAAGCAGCGCCACGAGTCCGGCCAGGACGTCGGGAAGCACGTCGGCCGGCTCTTCGACGCCATGCAGCGCTTCAACGCCCTCGTCGAAGCGTGCGCCGGCAACCCGGTGCTCGTCCGCCTCCTCGACCAGACCCGGGTGTTCTCCCGCCCGGAGCGGCGCGCGCGGGTGCTCGAACGCGCCAGCGTGGACGAAACGTTCGGGCTGGACCGCTACGCCGGCCATCGCCGGCTCGTGCAGGCCCTGCGCGCCGGCGACTCGGCGGCGGCCGAGGCGATCGTGCTCGAAGACGCCCGCGGCGGGCTCGCCGACCTGCTCGCGGGCTCCTGAGGCCGCACCCGACGTCCACGAAGAGCGTCAGGTCGTCGCCGACGCGGCAGCCCGGCCCCCAGGACGACCGTGTAGTCATTGGACTCGCGGATGATCGTCGAGGACGCGTGCGCAGCGGCGAGCCGGTCCCAGGGGACCTCCAGGCCGATCGGGTCGAAGCCGCTCACGCCGATACCCGGTTCCCGACGGCGATCCGCTCGGCGATCGCTTTGCCGAGCCCCTCGGTCGTTCCCGCGCCGCCGAGGTCGGGGGTGAGCACGGCCGGCTGTTCGTCGAGAACGCTTTCGATCGCGGCGACGACCCGGGCGGCCGCTTCGGGCTCGCCGAGGTGGTCGAGCATCATCGCGCCGCTCCAGATCTGGCCGACGGGGTTGGCGATCCCGCGCCCGGCGATGTCGGGGGCCGAGCCGTGGACCGGCTCGAACAGGCTCGGCCAGGTGCGCTCGGGGTTGATGTTGGCGCTCGGGGCGATGCCGATCGTACCGGTGCACGCGGGCCCGAGGTCGGAAAGGATGTCGCCGAAGAGGTTGCTGGCCACGACGACGTCGTACTTCTCCGGGCTGAGCACGAACTTGGCGGCGAGGATGTCGATGTGGTCTTTGTCCGCGGCGACGTCCGGGTAGCGGGCGGCCATCGCGGCCGCGCGCTCGTCCCAGTAGGGCATCGAGATCGAGATACCGTTGCTCTTGGTCGCCCAGGTCAGCTGCTTGCGCGGCCGGGTGGCGGCGAGGTCGAAGGCGTAGCGCAGCACGCGGTCGACGCCGACGCGGGTCATCACCGTCTCCTGCAGCACGGTCTCGCGTTCGGTGCCTTCGAAGATGCGACCGCCGATGCTGGAGTACTCGCCTTCGGTGTTCTCCCGGACGACGAGGAAGTCGATGTCGCCGGGCCCGTGGCCGCGCAGCGGGGCGCGCACGCCGCGCAGCAGCCGGACCGGCCGCAGGTTGACGTACTGGTCGAAGCCGCGGCGGAACTTCAGCAGGCTGCCCCACAGCGACACGTGGTCGGGCACGACGTCCGGCCACCCGACCGCGCCGAAGAAGATCGCGTCGAAGCCGGCGAGGACGTCCTGCCAGTCCGGCGGCAGCATCTCGCCGTGCTCCAGCCAGTACGCGGCGGAGGCGAAGCCGAACTCGGTGATCTCGAGGCCGAAGCCGTGGACTTCGGCCGCGGCGCGCAGGCAGCGCAGGCCTTCCGGGACGACCTCGCGCCCGATGCCGTCGCCGGGGATGACCGCGATGCGGTGGTTCACGAGACGCTCCTCGTTGTCGGGTCTCTCCACTGTGGGCGGTCGCCGGGCGCCCCGGCAAGGTCGCGGGCGGCAACCTATCCTTTCCGCCATGGAAAGACTGGACGACCTCGCCTTCTTCCACGTGGTCGCCGTCAGCGAGACGCTCACGGCCGCCGCGCGCGAGCTGGACATCTCGCTGCCGGTGGTCAGCAAGCGCCTGAAAGCCCTGGAACAGCGTCTCGATGTCCGCCTGGTGCACCGCGGCGCGCGGCGGCTGACGCTGACGCCCGAAGGCCGGCTCTACGCCTCACGCGTCGAGGCGATCCTGGACCAGGTGCGCGAGCTCGACGACCTGGTCAGCCACGGCTCCGGCGACCTGACGGGCTCGATCGTGGTCCAGGCGACGCTCGGGCTCGGCCGGGCGCACGTCGCACCGCTGGTCGGCGAGTTCACCGCGCGGCACCCGCGGGTGCGCGTCCGGCTCCACACCTCGGCGCTGCCGCTGCGGCCGCACCGGCGCGAGTTCGACCTGGCCGTGCACGTCGGCGCGCCGCCGGATTCCACGCTGCGGATGCGCCGGCTGGCGCGCAACCGCCGGGTGCCGTGCGCGGCACCGTCCTACTTGGACCATCGCGGGACGCCCGAACGGATCGAAGACCTGGCCGGGCACGACTGCATCGTGCTGCGGGAGAACGAGGGCGACTTCGCGGTGTGGCGGTTCGGCGGGGCCGCACAGCCGCGTCAGGTGCGGGTGCACGGCAGCCTGTCGAGCAACGACGGCGACATCGTGACCGACTGGGCGCTGCGGGGTCGCGGGATCGTCATGCGCTCCGAGTGGCAGGTCCGAGCGCACCTGGACAGCGGCGCCCTGGTGCGGGTGCTGCCCGGCGTGCCGACCCCGCCCGCCGACATCTACGCCCTCCTGGGCGACGACGTCCACGTGCCGCGGCGGACCAGCGCGCTGATCACCCACCTCGCGGCCCGGTTGCCGGAGCGGATCGCTTCCCCTTCTTGAAAGGCAACCCCTCTGCGACCGGCCGGAAGCGCGGCGCTCACCGCATGGTGGTGGAACGGGCTTGAACGCCGGTCACGAGCGTGCGGGGGTCGAGGGCCGCGCGCAGGCGCACGCGCAGGCCGCGGCCGGCCAGACCGCGGCGGACCGTGTCGACCGCGGTCCAAGCCTGGTGGCCTTCTTGCGTTCCGGGGTCGTTGCCCGACCACAGGGCCTGGTCCACCGTCATGCCCAGTGCGCGTATTCCGTCCACTATGGAGGGACTGCCGATCCCGTGGGCGGCCGCCGCCAGGTCGCGGGCCGTCATCCCGGCCGTCCACGGGATGCTGTGGTCGCGGAGGCGGTCGCGGACCTCGAGCCAGGCGCCGAGCACCGCGGCCGCGCCCGGCCTGCGCCGTCGTCGCCGGGCCCGGACGAACTTGGCCATCGGAACTCCCATGAGCCCGGCCGGCAACAGCGCTGCCGGTCCGGCGAGGATCCAGAACACCGGGAACGACCGATCACCGGTGTCCGCGTCACCCGTGCCGCCGGGGCCCTTGGCCGGTGCGACCGGGGCGTCGCGCAGCTGGGTCGGCGGAGGCAGCTGGGCCCGGGCCTGCGCGGTGGCGCCGGAAAGACCGGTGGGCCCACCGGCGCCGGTGGCTCCGGTCGGATCCAGTGGCACCCAGCCAACGCCGGCGACCGCCACCTCGGGCCACGCCATGACGTCACCGTTGCGGACGGTGCCGCCGCCGGCGGCCGGGCCGCGGAAGCCGACGACCAGGCGGGCCGGGATGCCGACGATCCGGGCGAGCGTGACGTACGCCGCCGCGAACTGCTCGCTGGTTCCCCGCCGGGTCTCGAACAGGAACTTCCGCAGCTGGGGCCAGGCGTGGCCGCTCGGCAGGTCCGGCCCGGCGGCGGTGCGGTAGCCCTCGCGGAGGAACCGCTCGAGCGCGAGCGCCGCCCGGAAACTCGGGCTCAGGCCGCCGACGACCGCGCGGGCCATCGTCTCGACGTCCGCGGGGACCTCCCCGATCGCGCCGAGCCCGCCCGCCGCCCGCTGGTCGATCGCGGCGGCCGCGAGGTCGGCGGCCGGGACCTGCGGTTCCCACCAGCTCAGCCGGTACTCGCCGGTGGGGTGCGGCAGCCACAGCGAGCCCTGTGCCTCCTCGATCAGCGGCTCGGCTCCGCTGACGGCGGCCGGCCAGGTCTGGCTGGGCAGCCACGGCCCGCCGAGACCGTCGAGCCGGATGGTCGCCGTCCGCTGCCGCGAGGGCACGCTCACCGACGCGCTCGGCGGCAGCTCCGTCCCGAGCCGCCGGTAGTGGCTGCCCGGGGTCCAGTTGACGCCGTCGAAGGTGTCGAGCACGACCAGCGGCCACCGGTCGGGACGCGCGTCGCCGCGGACGGAGAACAGCGGCACACCGGGGTGCTCCAGCCGGCTGGCGATGTCGTCCAACGGCCCGGCCACGCGTCCGCTCACCGGCGCCGGCTGGTCCTGCTTCAGCGAATACGCCCGGCCCGGGCCCGGGAGCAGCAGTCCCGCCGCGACCGCCGCGGCGTGTCCGAGCAGCACCACCGGCACCCCCGGCGCGACACGAGCACGGCTCGCCGGCGCCTCGGCACCGGGACGGGTCACCGCGAACAACGCTCCCGCGACCGCCGCGTAACCGAGCCCGGCGGCCACGGCCGCGAGTCCGGCCAGCGCGACGTAAAGCTGGCTCACGGCGACCACCGCGAGACTCGGGATCAGCGCCACCAACGGCTTCCGCAAGCGCAGCACCAGTTCGATCCCGAGCACCCCGGCCGGCACGACCAGCAACGGGACGAACAGCAGCTGCTCCGGCGACGGCCGCGCGGGCCAGGTCGACTGCAGGGTCAGCTGCCAGGACTCGGTGATCCCGGACACCAGCGCGGACACCGTCTCGCCGGTCGGCAGCCCGGCTGCCGTCGTCGGAAAGAGCACGGTCTCGACGACCGCGAGCAGCCCGGCCACCAGGAGCAGCAGCGGACGCCACGCGGCGAGCACCTCGGTACGCGCGCACAGCCGGTCGACACCGACCAGCACCACCGCGGGTACCAGAAGCGGCGCGAGCAACGCCGCCACCCCGAACACCGGCACGAAGAACGAGCCCGCGACGACAGCCGCGAGCACCACGCACAGCACGCTGGACCGGCCGGGCATCACACCACCTCGTTCCACCGGCGCACGGCGTTCGCGGCGCTGTCGGCGCCGAGCACGCGCGCGCCCGGGACCACCGGCGGGACACCGGCGGACCCCAGAGCCAGGACGAAGAACGACGAATACCGCGCCCGCAGACCGGCCAGGCCACCGAGCCCGCCCGCATCCGCCGTCACCACGGTCAAGCAGCCACCCTGATGCCGGACGGCGGACAACCCGCCCGGTACGAGCGCCTGCTCGGCGCCGGAGTCCTGGCGTACCTGGCACAGCTCGTCGAGCAGGTGCCTGACCGCGAGCGGGCCGCCCGAGGTCGCGAGGTCGACGCCGCCCGAGGTGACCAGCCTGCTGTGGTGCCCGGCCTTGGCGGACGCAGCGAGCAGGGAAGCCGCGAGATCGACGGCTTCCTCGAAACCGGCCGGCGGCAGCACGTCGCCGCGGGTGTCGAGCAGGAGGGTGAAGCGCGGCTGCTGCGGGTCGGCGTAGTCGCGGACCATCATCCGGCCGGTCCGGGCGGTCGCTTTCCAGTGCAGGTGCCGGATTTCGTCACCGGGCTGGTACTCGCGGACGTCACGCAGGTCGAGTGAGCCCCGCAACGAGTCGTCGGTGGTGGCGCCGTCGTGGTGGTGCCGGGGGAAGCCGCCGATCAGGGCGCGCGCCGGGTACGTGCGCGGGTGCACCCACAGCGCGACGGTCTCGCCCGCCGGATGCCGGTTGCGGGCGAGCCCGAAGGGATCGGCGCGCTGCAGCGTCAGCGGCCCGACGGTCATCAGCCCGCGGGTCCCGGTCGGAAGCTCGTACCGGTACGTCGCTTCCGCCCCCTCGGCCAGTGCCTGCACGTGGACCGTCCGGGTCCGCCCGCCGGCGTGGTCCCATGCGGACAAGCCGGGCTGAGGCCGGCCGGCGACATTGCGGACCCGCAGCTTCGCCAAGGCCGGACGGCCTCGCTCGACCCGGTCGGGGTAGACGACCCGGGACACCGCCACCCGCGGGCCGCGGGCGGTGACGGCGAGGGCCGCCGGCACGGCGCCGAAGCCGATCGCGCCGAGCACGCGCAGCAGCGGGTACCCCGCCCACTCGCCCGCGGCGACCAGCACCACGGACACCACGAGGACGGCGACACCGCGCGGGGTCGGCCGCACGGGTCAGCGGCCCGCGTGGTTCATCGCCGGAGCCGGCGTCGTGGCCAGGACCTCGGCCACGACGTCGGCGGCGGCGAGCCGGCCGAGCTCGGCCTCGGCGGTGAGCACCAGCCGGTGGGCGAAGACCGGCACGGCCACATCCTTGAGGTCGTCCGGCGTGACGAACCCGCGGCCTTCGGTGGCGGCCATGGCCTGGGCGGCGCGCACCAGCGCGATGCTCCCGCGCGGGCTCACGCCGAACCGCACCGCCGCGTGTTCGCGGGTCGCCCCGGCGAGGCGTGCGGCGTACTCGACGACCGCCCGGTCGAGGTGCGAAGCGCGCACCTCGGCGATGGCGTCGAGCAGCATCGGGACGTCGACCACGGCCGGGAGGTCGTCGGGGGACACGCCGGCGCAGTCGCTCATGATCACCATGACCTCGGCGTCGACGTCCGGGTACCCGACGGACAGGCGCATCAGGAACCGGTCGAGCTGGGCCTCCGGCAGCCGGTAGGTGCCCTCCATTTCGATCGGGTTCTGGGTGGCGATGACGAGGAAGGGCCGCGGGACGTCGTGGGAAACGGCGTCGACGGTGACCCTGCGCTCGGACATCACCTCCAGCAGCGCGGACTGCGTCTTGGGCGTACCGCGGTTGATCTCGTCGGCCACGACGATGTTCGAAAACACCCCGCCGGGGTGGAAGGCGAAGCGCTCGTCCTTCTGGTGGTAGACGGTCACGCCGGTGATGTCGCCGGGCAGCAGGTCCGGGGTGAACTGGATCCGGCTCCAGCTGCCCCCGATGCTGCGCGCCAGGCATCGCGCGAGCGTCGTCTTGCCGAGGCCGGGCACGTCCTCGATCAGCAGGTGCCCCTCGGCGAACAACGCGGCGACGGCGAGCCGGACCACGTCCGGCTTGCCGCGGATCACCCCCTGGATGTTCCGCGCGATCAGGGCGTAGGCCTCCCCGGCCGCCGACTCACCCATGGTTGCCCACCTCGCCGAACCGCACCCGTCAGCCTCCTTCTGATCCGGCCGACCGTAACCGCGAGCCGCGGGGACCGGTCCCGGCGGCTCGCGGCCGGAACACCCCAGGCGTTGCCCGGGTGGCCCGGTCAGTTCGGGGGTACCGTGGGCGGCCTGACGAAGACGCGGATCCTGGTGCCGTCTTCGATCCGGTAGTCACCCGCTTTGTTGCCACGCAGGTGGTTGCCCAGCGCGGCACCCGAACCCTGGTTGTCCGCGGGAGTGAGGTGCCGGACGCTCGCCCCCTCACCGCCTTCCTCGAACACCGCCTGGGGCCACTCGTCGCGGTGCTTGCCCGGCGCGCGGGGGACGCCACGCAGCGACTTCCTGCGGCGATCTTTCGTTCCCGGCCGGTTCACCGTTGCGTCGTACGAGTACTTCCCCTTCGCGTTGGGCTTGAGGTTGTCGATGATGTGCTGGGCGGACTCCGGGTGCTGGGTGCCGTCGATCACGGTGCGCCGGAGATTGACCTTCGGTCTCCCCGTCGGCACCTCGGCCGCTTCCGTCGGGCGGGCCGTCAGAGGGGGGTCGGACCTCGTCCTGGACGGGGTGGCCGAGCGGGTTCGCCGGGCCGATGACGCCGCGTTGCCGGCCGCTCGGACGACCGGTTTCCCGGCTCTCCCCCCTTTGCCGGCGACCGGGATGTGCCCTGCGGCGTCCTCCCAGTCCCCTTCGGCTCCATACAGGACCGCGTTGGCGCCGCCGGCCACCGGTCCCACGACCGGCGCGTAACTCCACGCCTCGAGAGCGCCATGGGCGATGTCGCTGACCGGCTTGGGGTTTTCGTACACGGCGTTTCCGCACTGCACCGAGGTTTCGCTTCCCGGGGTCACGTCCGATGGCCAGCCTCCGCAGGCCCGGATCGGGTCGGCTGCGGGCGCGGCCTTCCTCGCATCGGCGTCCTTCCTGTCCTGCTCGCGCCGATCGGCTTCGGCCTGCTTGCCCTTCGCGCGTTCTCGCTTCCGCTCCGGAGACCCGGCGTCGGCGGCGGTGCGCTTGTCCTCCGCGTCCTGCTTACGGTCCTCCGCGGGCGAGTTGGCCTTCTGCTCGGCCGCCTTCCTCGACTCGGAGTCCTGCTGCTCCGCCCTCTTCCGGCCCTCCGCACGTTGTTTCTGCGTGCTCGGGGAGTCAGCAGCCCTCCGTTTGTCGTCCGCGTCCTGCTTCCGGTCCTCCGCGGGCGAGTTCACCTTCGGCTTCCGGGCAGTCCGCTTGTCCGCGGCGTCCTGCTTCGCGATCTCCGCGGGCGTACTCGGCCGCGGCGGCTCCGGAGCCGCCGCGGCTTGCGCGGACTGTGCTCCCAGCACTCCGAACAGCGCGGCCGCCCCCACCCCGAGACCGGCCGCCACCACACCCCTCATTGCCCTGCTCTCCGACATCGACACCCTCTCCCCTCGTCCGCTGCTATTCCCGCTCCGCACGGGACCGATCGTGCAGCTCCTCCGCCAGCGAACTGCCCATCAGGCCACCGAAAACGCCCGCGGCGATACCGATGACCAGACCGAGGGGCGACGTGGCGAGCACGCCGGCGGCGACGCCGAACGCCAGTGAGCCCGACACACCCCCTATTCCCGTCACCGCGCCGAGGCTGAGCGGCGGCCTCGGCTCGAGCGGTGGCAGGTAATACGTCTCGGTCGGTTCCTCGCTGCTTTCCCGCTCCGGGACAGGCGCTTTCTGCCCGAACCACACGTGGTCCGGGATCACGACGTAGCCAGGCGCGGTCACGGTGTCACCACGCGTCCGCCGAGACGGTGCCGTTGGTCGACGTCGCGGTCGACGTCGACGACACGCCGCCCGAGGAGACGGACGCGGTCTTCGAGACCACCTTGCCGTGCTTGTTGTGCGTCCGCTTCACGGGCTCGTCGTCGCACGGCCCCTTCTTGGTCTCGAGGCCGTCGCGGACTTTCCGGAGGTCCGCTTTGGTCTTGCCGAGCGTCTCCTTGGCCTTGGTCAGTGCGTGGCCCGCCTCCGCGTACGTCTTTTCCGCGTCCCGGACGGCCTGGTGCGCGACGCCGACGGCCTTGACGGCTTCGTCGAGCGCCTGATGGGTCGTGCCGGCCACGACCTGACGGCTCTCCGGCTTCGCGGCGGTCTGGACCGCGGCCCGCACGACGTACCGCGTGGTCGAGGCGTCGACCTTCTTCTGGACCGCCGACGAATGCGTCCGCGGAGCCGCCTTGGCGTGTTTGGCGGGCACCTTCTTCGGCAGGACCGGCCGCGCCGCCGCAACCGCCGGACGGTGCGCCGCCGCCTGCGGCACCACGTGCTGCGGCTTCGCCGGCCCGTCGACCGTGTGCTGCGGCCGGACCGCCCCGGCCTGCGGAGCTGCGGCGGCGGGAGGCGGGGTGTGCTGCGGGACCGGCGCCGCCTGAGGTGCGGCCTGGGCAGGCTTCGCATCGGGGTTTTCCGGGCCGTCGGCGGCGATCGCGTTCGCCGCCGACGCCCCGATCGCCGCGGTGGCCAGGCCCGCCACCCCGTAAACGGCCGCCCGCTTGAGATTCCGCTTCATTCCCTCACCTCGCTGGTCACCCGGCGACCGGTCGCCGCCACCTCCGCAACAATCGCCCACGGGGGTCCAGGACGAATACACCCGCGATACATTCGCGCGGCAGCGGGAAGTATTCCTAGAATGGGACCATGGTGGACGCGGAACACGGCGAACTGGTGCCACTGGGCCACGGCCCCGTCGCGCAGGTGCTGGCGGGGATGCACGGCGGGACCGGGGAGGCGTTCGCCCTCAAGGTGTACCCGGGAAAGCCGGATCGCCGGACTCGCGGCGAATTCGACAAGGAACTGGGTGTGCTCGCCGGATTGCGCGAACTCGGCACCGTGCTCGTGCCGGACGAGGTCCGGGAACTCGCCGACGGTCGCTGGGGCATCCGGATGGAACTCTGCGCGCAGTCGCTGCCGGAACTGGTCGCCGCGTTCGGGCCGCTGTCGATCGCCGACACCCTGGCCCTCGGCGAAGCCCTCGCCTCGGCGCTCGCCGAGGCCCACCAGGCCGGGCTCGTCCACGGCGGTGTCACCCCGGGCAACGTGCTCTTCCGGCAGACCGGCGCCCCGGTGCTGGCCGACTTCGGCGTGGCTCTGCGCCGAGCGTTCCCCCGCGACCTCGAACGC
The DNA here is from genome assembly GCF_053601215.1 of Amycolatopsis sp. NPDC004772. NCBI lineage: Bacteria > Bacillati > Actinomycetota > Actinomycetes > Pseudonocardiales > Pseudonocardiaceae > Amycolatopsis > Amycolatopsis sp. NPDC004772. The sequence continues at coordinate 44,315 of NZ_JBSGBK010000007.1, read as the reverse complement.
GATGTCGAATACCTGGCGCCCGAAACCGTGCGCGACGGAACCCTCGACGAACGCACCGATCTCCACGGCCTCGGCGCCGTGCTGTACCTCGCGCTGTCGGGACGGCCGCCGCACGAGCGGCAGCCCGGAGAGCCCGCGGACGCGGTGACCCTCCGGGTCCTCGGCGGCGACGTCGTCCCGCCGGCCCGGCCCGACCTCCCCGCCGGCCTGGCTCGGCTCGTTTCCTCGCTGCTCGACGGAAATCCCGATGCGCGGCCGATCGACGCCGCTCTGGTCGTCACCCGGCTCGGCGAGCTGACCGGCTCCGGGGACCCCACCCCGAGCGGAGCCGCGCTCCCCCACCCGCCCGGCGAGCTGGTGGTCGAGTACGGCCCCGCGACCGCCACGCCCCGGAAGCGCCGCACCGTGCTGACCGTCGCGGCCGTCGCCGGCGCGGCCGCGCTCGCCGTCCTCGCCGTGGTCGCCTTGACGAACCGGCCCGAAGAACTGAGTGTGCCCCCGGCTCCGGCGCCCACGACGGCGCCGCCGCCGGCGGCCGCGCAGGTCGACCTCGCGACGCCCGCCGACCACGACACCTATGTGGACCTCAGCTGGCGCAGCAGCACGCCCGGCCTCGAGTACGCGGTCGTCATCGCCCCGGAGGGCCGGCCGAACCACACCGAGTACGTGCGGCGCGAGACGAGTCACCGCGTGGCGGTGGAGCCGTCGCTGAAGTACTGCTTCGTCGTCCAGGGCACCGACGGTCAAGCCACCGTCCAAAGTGTACCGCAGGGAATCCGCGACGCCCGCTGCAAGCAGTAGGCGCCGGGCTCAGCCCGGCGGCCAGGTGTACTTGGCCGACGAGACGCCGTTGTCCGAAGTCACCCAAGCCTGCTTGCCGACCGCGCCGAAGTCGAACGCCTCGAAGGTGACGGCACCGTTCGCGTCGGTGGTGAACGAGCGGCCCTCGTTCGAATAGGTGCACCCGCAGTGCGGTGTGAAGTGGTATTCGGTGTGGGGCGCGAAACCCTTCACCACCACGTGCATCTTGGCGCAGTCCGGTGCCGAGCACTCCTCGGGATCCGGCTCGTAGGTCCCGGTCTTCCCCCGGGTCACGGTGATCGTCGGCTTCGGGACCGCCGGGCCGGTCACCTTCGCCGTCGCCGGGGTGCCGCGCCCGGCGCTGTTCTCCGCGACCACGGTGACCGTGTAGGTGATTCCCGCGCGCAACCCGGGAATCACCGTGGACCGAGCGGTGCCGGCCAGATCGGCCGCCCCCGCTCCGGCGCCGGACGACGGCTTCCACGTCACGTGGTACGCCGTGACCGCGGCCCGGTTGTCGGCGGCCGCGCCCCAGGTGACGTGCGCGTCACTGCCCTGCAGCCGCGCGACGAGCCGGGCCGGGATTCCCGGCGGGCTCGGCGGGAGGGGTTTCTGCTGCTGCGTCACCGGAGGCTCGGTCTTCCGCACCGGCGGAGGCTGCTTGGGCCCGTCCGCCCGCACGTCGGGCTGGGCTTTCGGCGGTTGCGGGGTCGGTGGTTGCGGGGTCGGCGGCGGCTGCGGTGAGGGGGCCGGAACCGGCGCCTTCTCCGCCGTGACCGGTACCGGGCTGACCGTGCCGTCCGGGTCGACGACCAGGACGTGCTTGCCCTCCCCGCCGTCCACGTAGACACGCTTGTCGTCGCCGCGCACCAGCTGTGGGGTGCCCGATTCCGGCGGGATCGCCGTCGTCTGCCGCGGCTTGCCGTCCGGTCCGTAGGTGAGCACGGTGTGGCGGGTCAGATCGAGGAGCACGACCGAAGACGCACTCGCCGTCGGGTTCGAATAGACGCCGTCGGGCAGCGTGACCTCGATCGGCGGCCCCGGCGCGCTTCCGGCGTCGAGCACGCCGGTGTCGAGCAGCGACAACTGCCGTTTTTCCCGGTCCAGCACGGCGATCCGGCCGTCGGCGTCGGCGGGAGCGATCTGCGCGGCGGGCGAAAGGTCTTTCCCGATCGCCACCGGTTCACCCGGCTTGTCCCCCGACACCTGCCGGATCGTGTCGGTCGTCGTGTCGACGAACACCGCGCGATCCCCCGCGACGCTGAGCCCGCCGGTGTGCCCCGCGCCGAGGTTGTCCCGGCAGGCCACCGTGCCGGAGTCCTTCGCCAGCCGGCACAGCGCGCCGGAGTCGAGGCGGTTGAGCCAGAGCGTGCCGTCGGGGGTGGCCACCGGGGCACCGAGCGGACCGCCCGCGGGCAGCGTGGCGAACCCGCTGCCGAGGCGGACCACCCGGCCCGCTTCCCGGTACACCAGGTACGGGCCACCGGAGGCTTCCACGAGGGCCGGCGGCTCGCCCGACGGCGGGGTCAGTGTGCGGTCGACCGCCAGGTCCGACTTGCCGAATTCGACGATGGCGGACTTGCCGATCACGTACCCGCTGGTCGGCCCCTGCACCACCTGGCTGCCCGGTTCGAGGCCGGCGACGGGCACCTGGGCGTCCACGCTCTTGGCCGAACCGTTGACGAACAGCACGAGGTCGAGGCTCGGGCTGGCGATCCAGTGCCCGGCTTGCGAAAGTTCCAGCCCGGGCAACGGCGAAGCGCCGCCGGACACGGCCATCCCGACGAACACCGCGCAGGTGCTGACGAGCGCGGCCAACGGAAGCCGGCGGAGTCCCCTCTTACCCACCCGGCGAGCGTAGAAGACCCTGGTACACGAACCGGCCCTGGCGAATACATCCCCGGCTCGGGTGCGCTCCGAACGTGACATTCATGCCTCCGGCAAACTGAGTTCGAAGATGGCGCCGCCCTCTTCGGCGTTGTAGACCCGCAGGACGCCGTTGTGCGCCTGGGCGACCCACCGGACGATGGACAGCCCGAGCCCGCTCGACCCGGCGCCGCTGGTGAACCGGTCGAACGTCTCCTCGGCGACCGCCGCGTCGATGCCGGGCCCGTGGTCGGCCACCGTCACGCGCCCGCCCGCGACGGTGATGTGCACGATCGCCTCGGATCCGGGACGGCGTCCGTGGCGCATCGCGTTGTCCAGCAGGTTCCCGACCGCCCGCTGGACCAGCGCCGGGTCGGCGAGCACCTTCGCCGGCGCCGCCGTCACGGTCACCTGGGCCTCTTCCGTCGGCGTCTCGTCGACCACGCCGGTGACCAGCTGGTCGAGCCACACCGGCTGGATGGCCAGCGATTCGACACCCGCGGCGAGCCGGGCGCGCACGAGCAGGCCGTCGATGATGGTGCCCATCCGGCCGGCCAGCCGGACCGTGCGCGGCAGCAGGTCGGCGCGATCGGCCGGGTTCCGCAAGGCCGTTTCGGCCAGTGCACGCAGCGCCGCCACCGGCGTGCGCAGGTCGTGCGCGGTCTCGGCCAGCAAGACCTCCTGCTGTTCCAGTGCGGTCGTCGCGGGGCGGATCGCCCGCCCGGACAGGACGTGCCCGGCGACGGCCAGCGCCGCGACGAGCAGCACGCAACCACCGACGACGAACACCACCAGCCGGTCGTGGCCGGCCTCCTCGCCCCGGGCGTCGGCGACGACGACCACCGCGCCGACGTACTGGCCGGCGGTGTTGCGGAACGGTTCCGCACCGATCCGGACCGGCTCCCCGCCGGTACCGCTGCCGTAGCCGTTGAGGACGGCTTCGCTGCGGACCGCCTGGTTGGCCCAGGCCCGCAGCTTGGCGAGGTCCACCGGGACGCACGTCTGCGAACCGGCGAAGTCCGCGAACCGGCCCGCGCCGGCGGGCAGGACCACGAACTGGGGGCACTGGGTGCTCACCGGGTCCTGGCCGACCAGCCCGGTCACGACCTCGTCGCCCTCCTTGACCAGCCGGGTGACCGCCGCGGTGACCCGGCTGGTCCGGCCGTCGAGGCGCACCTCGCGCTGCTGGGTGTCGGCTTGGACGGCGAGCCAGGCGAACACGACGAGGCCGGCCGCGTTGAGCCCGGTGAACAGCCAGGTGAGCAGCCGGCGCAGGCGGCGCAGGCGGTCGGCCGCCGATCGCCTCATCGGGCGGCCAGCCGGTACCCGCGCCCGCGCACGGTGTGGATCACCCCGGGCTCGCCCAGCTTCCGGCGCAGCCGGCGGACCACGACGTCGACCACATTGGACATCGGATCGGTCCGGCTGTCCCAGCAGTGCTCGATCAGCTCGTCCCGCCCGACCGCTCGCCCGGGCCGCGCCAGCAGGAACTCGAGGACGGCGAACTCCTTGCCGCTCAAGGTGAGCAGCGTCCCGGCGCGGCGGACCTCGCGGCGGGCGCAGTCCACTTCCAGGTCGTCGTGCCGCAGCACGGACGGCCGGCCCGAGCCGGAACGGCGGCACAGCGCGTGCACCCGCGCGGTCAGTTCGGCCACCGCGAAGGGTTTCACCAGGTAGTCGTCGCCACCGTGGTCGAAGCCGGCCACCCGGTCGTCGAGGCTGTCGCGGGCGGTGAGGAACAGCACCGGCACCGCACCACCGGCCAGGCGGTGCCGGTGGACGAAGCCGATCGAATCGCCGTCGGGCAGCATGCGGTCGAAGACGGCGCAGTCGTAGTGCCCGCCCGTCAGCTCGGCGTGCGCGCCGGCGAGGTCGCCCGCCTGGCCGACTCCCAGTCCGGACGCGGCCAGCTCGGTGGTCACCGCCACCCTCAGGTCCTCGTCGTCTTCCACCACCAGTACGCGCGCTGTCATCGGATCCTCATGTACTCGGTGTGATCGTGGGCGTCATCCGGAACGGGGGTGTGAGCATGGTGCTCTTCCAGGTCCTGGGGCCGCTCGAAGTGCGGGGGCCCGACGGTCTCGCGTGCGGGCTCGCCGGCGGGAAGCCCGTCGCGGTGCTGGCCGCCCTTCTCGTGCAGCCCGACGAGTGGGTCGCGGTGGACCGGCTGCTCGAGACCACCTGGCAGGAGCAGGAGGCGCCGGCGTCGGCCGAGGCCAACCTCAAGACCTACGTGTGGCGGCTGCGGCGGCTGCTGCCCGGCCACGACGGCGGCGCGCGGATCGAGAGCAGGCCCGGCGCCTACCGGCTGCGGGTCGCGCCGGGCGAACTCGACGCCCAGTGCGCCGAAGAAGCGGCCGGCGCCGCTCGGCGCGCGCTGACCGAAGGTGCGGCGGAGCGAGCGGTCGAACTGGCCACCGAAGCGCTGGGACGCTGGCGCGGCCGGCCGTACGAGGGGCTGGGCCTCGACCTCGGCGACGCCGTGCCGAGGCTCGACGAGCTGCGTCGTGAGCTGTGGGCGTGCCTCGCCGAGGCGCAACTGGCACTCGGCCGCACCGCCGACGCGGTCACGACACTGCGTTCGCTCACCTCGGACGATCCGCTGCGTGAAGACGCGTGGGCACGGCTGGTCCGGGCGCTGCACCTGCTGGGGCGGCCGGCCCCGGCGCTCGCCGCGTACCACGAGGCACGCCGTGTACTGGCCGCCGAGCTGGGCGTCCGGCCCGGGCCCGAGCTGGCGGACGCGCTCCGGGCGATGCACACCGGCGCCCGCCCTGCCGAGCGGCCGCCCCGGCGGGAGCTGCCCCGGGACACCCCGCTGTTCACCGGCCGCAGCCAGGAGCTCGGCCTCCTGGCCGGCGCGTGCACCGGCCACCCGCGCGTCGCCGTGGTGACCGGCCCGGCCGGGGCCGGCAAGACGGCCCTCGCGGTCCACGCGGCGCACCGGCTGGCGGCGCGGTTCCCCGACGGCCAGTTCTACGTCGATCTGCGCGGGGCGGGCTCGCCGGTGCCGGCCGCGGCGGTCCTGGCCCGGCTGCTGCACAGCATCGGCATCCCGCCCGCGCTCGTCCCCGCCGATGCCGGCGAACGGGCCGCGCTGTGGCGTTCCGAGCTCGCCCACCGGCGAGCCCTGCTGCTCTTCGACGACGTCGCGGATGCCTCGCTGGTGGAGCCTCTGCTGCCGGCCACCGGCTCGAGTGCGGTGCTGATCACCGGCCGGGCCGGAAGCCTGCACATCGACGGCGCGGTCCACGTCCGGCTCGGGCCGCTGGTCCCGCCCGAGGCCGCGGCGCTGTTCCGCGCGGCGGCCGGGGAACGCGGTTCCGCGGTGGACGAGCCGATCGTCGAAGCGACCGTGCGGCGCTGTCACGGCCTTCCGGGCGCGCTGCGTGAAGCCGCGGCGACACCCGCCGTCCATCCATTGTGGACCAGCCGACGGCGTGAACCCGAAAAGGTCGCGTGAGCCGTGCGGCCGGGAACCGGCGTGAAGGGGGCCGGTCACGCTACGCTTTCGTGCATGCGCGTGCTGGTCACCGAAGACGACGAGGATCTCCGGGTGGCCGTCGAGGCCTCCCTGCGGGGCGCCGGATTCGCGGTGGACGTCGTCGCCGACCTGCCCGGCGCCGACGAAGCGGTCAGCGTCAGCGCCTACGACTGCGCGGTGTTCGACCGGATGCTCCCCGCCGGCGACGCGCTGGCGTACGTGGCGGGCCGCCGCCGGAGCGGCTGGGACGTGCCGGTCCTGTTCCTCACCGCGCGGGACACCGTGGCCGACCGCATCGCCGGGCTGGCCTGGGGCGACGACTACCTCGTCAAGCCGTTCGCGATGGCCGAGTTCCTGGCCAGGGTGCGGAGCCTGTGCCGGCGCAGCACCGCCGGCCCGGACCCCGTCCTGCGGTTCGCCGGCCTCGAGCTGGACACCGGGCGGCACGAGGCCCGCCGCGACGGCGTCCTGCTCACCTTGACCGGCAAGGAGTTCGCCGTCCTGCGCCGCCTGTTCGCCACGCCCGGCGAACCCGTCCGCCGCGCCGATCTGCTGGCCGCGGCCTGGGACGAGCTCGTCCCGCCGGCCACCAACGTCCTGGACGTCCTGATCGCCCAGCTGCGGGGCAAACTCGGCGAGCCACGGGTGATCCACACGGTCCGCGGCACCGGTTACCTGCTCGGCCCGGCCCGGGGCGACGATCAGCGCGGCTAGCACCCGGCCCCCTCGTGTTCCGCTCGGTTCCACGGGCGCTCAGTGGGTTCGGTGCCGCATGACGCGCCGGGAGATCTCCGCCGGGCCGAACATCTGCCCGAACGGCAGGGCCCGGCAGTCCCGGCACAGGACCGCGCACGCCGGCCGCAGCCCCGTCGGAACGCCGATCGCACAGTCCTCGACGATGACGTGCAGACGTCCGGTGCGGGACGAGCAGTTCTCGCACCGGTCCGCGATCAGGCACGGACTGGGGACCGGATCCGGGCCTGCCGGAGCATCGCCCCAGGGGAGATCGACCGCTCGCCAGTGCTCGTCGACCGCTCGCCGGCGCTTCAGTTCCCGGTCCAGTGCGGCCAATGCCGGGGGCAGCGCCCGGAGGTAGGTGGCCCGCGACGGCTGGAACAGCCGGCGCCACCACGGCGTGAGGAGGCCGAAGGCCACCCGGCGGCCCTCCAGGAAGGCGCGCAGCAACGCGGCGTCGTGCCCGGTCCTCAGCAGGTGCACCGCGCTGATCAGGCTCCGGCACAGCTCGGGGAGCCCGGCCGGGTCGCGGAACCCCGGCAGCGGGTGGACCACCGACTCCCCGGCCGGTGCGGCCGCGGGCCGCTTCGGCTCTCTCGGCTGAATGCGGTGCCGTGGCTTCGGCTTCTTGGACCGCTGCATGTCTGATTTCTAGTTCACCTGCGCGGGGACCGGTCCCCGCCCGCGTTCACCCTCATCCGGGCGAGAGCGGCGGATCGGGCAGTTCGAGCCATTCGAGGTCCATCGGCACCAGCGTCGTCGACAGCACCAGTTCCCGCAGCAGGTTCACGGTCAGGGTCAGCCCCACCGGCTCCCCCACCTCCTCCCGCCGCAGCCCGTGCACGCCGGCGTCGGAAAGGCGTTGCCGGACCCGGGAAACGAGGTGCTCGACGCGCTTGGCCGTCCAGTTCTCGCGCGGCCGTCGTTCGGCGAGCTCGGCGGCCACCTGCTGACGGGACAGCGGCAGCGGGTGGGGGTCGTAGCCGAGGTAACGCTGGCCGAGCACGGCCAGCACGAGGTGCTCCTCCGCCGACAGCCGCCAGCGTTTCGGCGGCGCTGTCGGGTGCGTCGGGCGGCGCGTGGCGACGACCGCGTCGCCGTCGGAAACGAGCAGTTCCAGCACGTGCTCGCGGGTGCCGCGCAGGAACAGCGCGGTGTAGCCGTCGGCCAGCGGCAGCGGCTCGCTCTCGCGGTGCAGCAGGAGGCTGTCGGACAGCCGGATCGGCGAGCGGCCGGTGTTGCTGAGCCACCAGCGGTCCCGCTCGCGCACGAGCTGCCCGTGGACCCGGCTGATGCGCACGTCCTCCTCGCCGACGCAGACGTCGACCTCCAGCCGGTTGCGCCCGAAAGTGACCCGGCTGCCGGGCGAGGGCGGCACCGCCACGCCGCCGGTGACGGTGAGCGCGCTCAGCATGCCGGGCATGGCGCCGGTGACGCCGTAGCGCAGGCTGCGCTGGTGGTGCGGGTCGAGCCGTCCGGTGGTCACGGCCACCTCCGTTCGTAGGCGCCGAGGTCGAAGCCCGCGCCGGCGGGCCGGGCGGCACCGTCGAGGTCGAACGCGGGCGCGTGCCCCGGGCTGCCGGTGTCGACCGCGGCCGAGCCCTCGGCGAGGTGGTAGTCGCCGTGCGCCGGATCGGCGAACCCCGGATCCCCGGCGAAGTTGTGGTCGGCGGCGAACGGGCCGGTGCCGACCGGTCCGTCGCCGAACACGTTGTTCCGCAAGGTGTTCGCTCCGGTGAACCGGTCGGCGTCGATCACCAGCGAGCCGCGGGCGTTGCCGGCGAAGGTGTTGTTGACGATCGTCAGGTCCCGCATGGTCCCGGTCGATTCGGCCCAGAGGCTCAGCCCGGCCTGGGCGTTGCCGGTCGAGAGGTTGTCGAAGACCCGGACCTTCGACAGCAGCCGGCTTTCCGAGTAGTCCTCGACGGCGAGCCCGATCCCGGCCTTGGTGGCCTCGCGGGTACCGCCGACGACGTTGGCGTAGACGTCCACAAAGGACGAAGAGTCGACGTAGACGTCCGGCCCCCGGTTGCCGGTGACGACGTTGTGGTGGATCTTCACCCGGGCGGCGTCGTCGTACTTGACGTCGATGCCTTCCTCGCCGTTGTCGTGCACGCGGCAGCCGGACACCTCCACGTCCGACGAGCCCGAGGCGATGCTCAGCGCTTCGTGATCGGCCGCGGTGCCGCGGGCGTTGGTGCCGCGGATGTCGCAGTGCGCGACGCGCACCCGCCGGGTACCGACCAGTACGAGCCCGCCGTCACGGGAGCCGTCGACCCCGAACCGGTCGAACACGAGGTCGTGCGCACCCTCGGCATACCCGCCGAAGCGGGCCGAGCCGGACACGGTCACGTCGGTGAACTCCAGCCAGCCGTGTCCGCCCACCACCAGGCCGCCGGCGCCGGTCAGCACCGCGGTGCCGCCGACGCCGGTGAACCGGATGGGGTGGCCGGGGGTGCCACCGTGGTGGACGGTCAGCCCGCCTGCGTAGCTGCCCGCCTCGATCGCGACGGTGTCCCCCGGCCGGGCCGCGTCGGCCGCAGCCTGGACGCTGGGGTACATCCCCTGCGGCCCGACACTCCGGGTTCGCGGTCCCGGTCCGGCGGCCCCCTCGGCCGTCGGACCGGTCGTGGCCACCACCAGGAGCGCCACGCCGGCCAGTACCCGTATCGACACTTCTCGTCCCGTCTCCTCCGGCCGGTTTCCGGCCTCCGCCCTTTCTAGCCGGGACCGCCGGGGACCGGTCCCCGCTTCACGGCAGCCGGCGGACGAGGGCCTCCGCCAGCGAGCGCGCGGGCGCGCACAGCGCGTCCCCACCGGCCGCCGTGGTGTTCTCGACGGAGACCTTGACGACCTCCTCCCGGTCCGGAGGGGTGCCGTTCAGCACCGGCAGCGCCGGGATGTAGCCGCGGTGCACGACCATGACGGCGCACTCCGGGTTTCCGCCCTCCACCGGCGCGATGACAGCGGCGCGGGTGCCCACGCGGATCCGGTCGCCCGGGACTTCCTCGTCCTCCTCGATCGGCCATTCCCGGCTGTACTCCACGCTGATCGTGCGCGGAGCGTGCTCCCAGGTGCAGCTCCAGCCGCCGAACCCGCGGTCCGGTTCCTTGGCCCGGCCCAGCACGCCCGCCGTCGTGGCGTCGTCGAGCAGGCCGCAGGCGTCGACGTGCGCCAGTGACCAGTCCGGGAGCGGCTGGGTGCGCCGTGGCAGCGGCCCGTTGGCGAGCGTGGTCAGCACGCCGGACAGCACCGACTCCGAGAAGGAGCACAGCGGCGCGTCCTTCGCGCGGTCGTCCAGCGCGCGGGAGGTGATGACGATCCGGTTGGTGTCGGCCAGCGAGATGGCGCGCTCGCAGGAGCCGTCGTGCATCTCGGGGTACTCGATTTCGCCCATCTTGCCGGGCACCGGCGGCCGGGGCGGGTACCGCAGCGGGCCGGTCAGGTCGAGCCGGGTCTGCACCTGCCCGGTCTTGTCGGCCAGCTTCGTCGTGACCACACAGGCGCCGAAGTTCAGCACCTCGGGGTCCACGAACGGCTCCCCGAACCCGGTGAGCGAGTTGAGCGAGATCGCCGCGCACGGGTCGGTGGTGCCCGGGTCGGCGCCGAGGGTGTTCGCCCCGTTCGGGGCACCGGCGGTGTTCGTCCCGGCCGGGGCGCCCCCGGTCGTGGTCCACAGCGGGCGGGCGACGACGAACCCGGCCACCAGAGCGGCCACCGCCGTCACCGCGGCCCCGGCGAGCAGCCGGCGCCGCAGGTCGCGTCGCGGCCGCCGGGGCACGGGCGCGTCCACCGTGAGCAGCGTGACCACCTCGGCGGCGGCGGGCCGGTCGGCCGGGTGCCGGGCCATCAGCGCGGCGAGCACCGGCGCGAACGGCCCGGCGCGCTCGGCGGGTGCGGGCCGCCCGGCGGCGGCGCGGCGCATCTGCGCGAACGGGCCGTCCTCGCCCGACCCCCACGGCGAGCGGCCTTCGATGGCGGCGTAGAGGGTGGCCCCCAGGGAGAAGACGTCCGAGGCGGGGCCGGCTTCGGCGCCGTCGGCCACCTCCGGCGCGACGTACCCGAGCGTGCCGGTGAGCTGGGCGCCGCCGGTGCGGGTGACCTCGGTCCAGCGGGCGATGCCCAGGTCGGTGAGCTTGGCGACGTCGTCCGCGGTCACCAGGACGTTGCCCGGCTTGACGTCGCGGTGGACGATGCCGCGGGCGTGCATGTCCGCCAGCGCCGCGGCGAGCTGCCCGCCGATCCGCCGGACCCGCTCCTCGGGCAGCGGCCCGTCGTCGTCGACGAGCTCTTCGAGGCTCCGGGCGGCCAGGTACTCCGTGACCAGCCACCGGGCGTCGCCGTCGACGACCGTGTCGAACACGGTGACGACGTTCGCGTGCAGCAGCCCGGCCCCGATCCGCGCTTCCCGCCGGATCTGCCCCGCGTCCTCGCCCAGCGCCCGCTTGAGCGTCACCTGCCTGCCGAGCTCGAGATCGACCGCCCGCCAGACGACGCCCATCCCACCCCGGCCGAGCTCTTCCTCCAACCGGTAGCGGTTGGCCACGACTCGCCCCTCGGTCACCCGGGCAGTGTACGAAATCCCGTATCGACGTGCTGACCCCGTGTCACCGCGGCGGCGGACCGTGCCGGTTCGGCCCCGGCTGGCCCGGCTTGCTCCAGAGAACGGTCAGGACGATCCAGCCCAAGCAGCCGATGACGCCGACACACCACCAGCCGGACCGCCCGGTGTCGTGCAGCCGCCGGACCCCGACGCAGACGAACGGCACCAGCCACGGCAGGTAGAGCAGCGTGGCGGCGGTGTAGAGCCAGTCTTCGTCCACGACGCTCTCGACGACCCCGAGCGTCAGGACCAGCGGCACGTAGGCCACGAAGAAGTACCAGAACTCCGGCCGCGAGGCCCGGCCCCGGAGCCGGAAGCCCAGGCGCACCGCGCGGACCAGTGCGGCCCGGAAACCGATCACGGCCGGTGCGTTTTCGAGCTGCATGCGCCGAGCTTGGGGCGCGCGGCCGGGGACCGGTCCCGGGGATTCCGCCCGCAACTGCGGGCACGGCACGCAGCACGGGAAGTCGCGAGGGGAACAGTGGCCGGAACCGGCGAGCGTCCGCGGGTGCGGCCGGCCTGCGTCCACAGCGAGCGGCACCGCGAGTACGTCGTCATGGCCACGACCACTGTCCGGTACTCGCTGAGCGACATCCCGGTTCCACGGCCCGCCACTGGCCTGGTCGAAGCGACGGTGACCTGTGGCTCATGCGAGAGCCGGCCACCGATACGAGTGTTCGGCCCCGAGAAGCGACGGCGGTGGAAGCGGCGATCGTGGGAGCGACGTTCTTCTGCATCGAAGACGGAGTCCGGCTCACCTCGCTCTGGGGCGATGCCGGCCACCGGCTCCACAGGTGGTGAGAAACCGTTCGCCTGCTGTCCCTTTTTCCGGGCATGACGGCTGACGGGCGGATCCGGCACCTCTCTGAATGAATCCGTGAACCGGCCCCTCGGGCAATTTCAGGTACTCGTGCGAGCGCGTCAATTGACGCTCGTCGATCCGTTGTGCCACCGTGATATTGAGCGTTGCCGTCGAGATGGCACCGGCTGACTGGGGGTTTCCGCATGTCCATTGCCGCGGCAGCGGCGGCTGCTCCGATCAATGCGCACCAATTGCTCGTCTTCCTCTTGCAAATCGGTGTTCTGCTCGGCTGCGCGGTGCTGCTCGGCCGGATCGCCGGCCGGTGGGGGCTGCCGGCCCTCGTCGGTGAGCTCGCCGCCGGGGTTTTGCTGGGGCCGTCGGTGTTCGGCAGCGTGCTGCCCGGCGTCTCGGCCTGGCTGCTGCCCGCCGATCCGGGGCAGGCGCACCTCACCGGCGCCGTCGCGCAGGTAGGAGTACTGCTGCTCGTCGCGATCACGGGCGCGCACATCGACTTCGACCTCATCGTGCGCCGCCGCCGGGCCGTCGGGCTGGTGAGCCTCGGCAGCATCACGCTGCCCCTGGCGCTCGGCCTGGCGCTGGGCTTCCTCCTGCCGGACGCGCTGATGGCACCGGACGTCGGACGCCCCGTGTTCGCTCTCTTCGTCGGGGTCGCGATCGCCGTCAGCGCCCTGCCGGTGATCGCCAAGACGCTGCTGGACATGCGCTTGCTGCACCGCGACGTCGGGCAGATGATCATCGGCGCCGCGGCGATCAGCGACGTCGTCGGGTGGCTCCTGCTGTCGGTGGTGTCGGCGGCGGCGGTGGTCCAGGGCAGCCTCGACGCCGGGGCGCTGGCGCTGTCCGTCGGCGTCCTGCTCGCTGTCGTCGCCGCGACGCTGGTGGCGATGCACCTGCTCCGACGGCGGGCGGCCCGGGCCGGGGAAGCGGCCCGACGCGGTATCGGCGTCACCGTCATCGTCGTGCTGATCGCGCTGGCCGCGGCCGGCACCCACGCGCTGGGCATGGAGCCGATCCTCGGGGCGTTCCTGTGCGGACTGCTCATCAGCTCCTCCGGGACGGCCGCGCGCAGGGTGCTGGACTCGTTGCGGCCGTTCGTCGTCGCGGTGCTCGCGCCGTTGTACTTCGTCACGGCGGGGATGCGGGTCGACCTCGCGGCGCTGGGCCACCCGCCGGTGCTGATCGCCGCCGTCACGACGATCGTGGCCGGGACGCTCGCCAAGCTGGCCGGCGGCTACGCGGGGGCCCGGCTGTGCCGCTTCGATCGCACCGAGTCGCTGGCCATCGGAGCGGGCCTCAACGCCCGCGGCGTCGTGGAGATCGTGGTCGCGACCGTCGGTTTGCAGCTCGGCGTGCTGACCGACGCGACGTACACCATCGTCGTCCTGCTGGCCGTGGTGACGTCCATGGTGGCGCCGGCCACCCTGCGGTTGACCATGCGCCGGACCACGAGCACGCCCGCCGAGCGGGATCGGGAACGTGATTTCGCCGGTAGTTCCGGGTGAACCCAGCGCGTCGTTCCCGCCGTCGCGGGCGAGCCGATAAGGTGGCTGCCGTCAATTCCGAGTGGTCGGCTCAGGGGATTCCGGTCGGTTGATCGAACGGTTTTCCGGTGGCCGATGCCCCCGTTTCCGAAGGAATTTCGATGAGCACCCCGCACGAGCGAGTGATCGACTACCTGACCGATGCCGGAATCCCGTTCGAGGTGATCGAGCACCCACCGGCCGCCTCGGCCGAGGAATACAGCCGCGTCGTCGGCTCGCAACTGAGCCAGCAGGCCAAGGCGCTCCTGCTTCGCCGGTACAAGCGCGAAGGCGGCAAGGACCTGATCATCCACGCGCTGCCGGGTGATGCGCGGGGCGATCTCGGCGAGCTTGCCGGGCCCCTGCAGGCCAAGCGGCTCCGGCTGGCCAGCGTCGCCGAGCTCGAGGCCGCGACCGGGTGCCACTTCGGGGAGCTGCCCTCCATCGGCTCGATCTTCGACCTGCCGCTGAGCGTCGACGCCCGGCTGCTGGAGCAGGACCGCGTGTTCTTCAACGCCGGCCGCCTCGACCGTTCGGTCGTGGTGAACCTCAACGAGGTCAGCAGGATCGAGGCGCCGATCGTCGTCGGGGCGTGAGCCGCGGCCGGTCAGTTCAGGTGCGGCGCCTCGGGAACCGCCGGCGAGCCCGCCCGGCCGTACCGGCGCCGGAGCAGGGCCGTGCCCAGCAAGCCCACCACCAGCCACGCGGTGCCGGCGACGATGCCGGTCGGCCCGGTGCCGATCACGAACAGCGAGCACAACACCAGCGCGACCACCGGGGTCAACGGGTAGAGCGGGGTGCGGAACGCCGCTTCGGCGCCCCGGCGGCGGGCGGCGAACAACGCCACCACCGCGCCGACCGAGGTGATCATGTACAGGAACCCGGTCGCCGCCACCGCGAACTCCAGGTCGGAGAACACGGTCAGGCAGATCTGGCTGCCGCCGGCGAGCAGGATCGCCACCCAGGGCACCCCTCGCGCGTTGCGCCGCGCCACCACCCGGGGCATCCGGTCGTCCCTGGCCAGGACGAACGCCGCCCGGGAAATCACGATGACGAACGCGTTCACCGTCGCCGTCAGCGCCACGACGATGATGACGTTGACCCCGGTGATCCCGGCGGGCCCCAGCAGCACCGCCGCGGCGTCGGCCACCGGCGTCGCGGTGCCGCGAAGCCGGTCGGACGGCAGGACGCCGTTGATCACCACCAGCAAGCCGATGTACAACACGAAAACGATGGCCAGGCTGGCGAAGATGGCCCGCGGGATAGTGCGCTGCGGCCGGTCGATCTCCTCGGCGGCCACGACCACCGCGTCCCAGCCGAGCAGGGCGATGAACCCGACGACGGCCGCGGCGACGATCCCGTACCAGCCGTGCGTGACGAAGGGCGTGAAGTGGCGCGCGTCGACGTTGGTGCCGCCGATGACGATGAACACGCCGAGGAAGAGCACTTCGACGAGCATGATCACGAACTGCAGGCGGCCGGACACCTTCAGCCCGAACAGGTTCACCACGACGATCACGGCGGTCAGCACGACGGCGCCCGAGGTCGCCGGGATCGCCGGGACGAGCAGGTGCAGGTGCTCGCCGAAGCCCCGGCCGACGAACGCGGCACCGGACGCCCAGGCACCGACGTTCGCCCAGCCGACCACGGTCGCCACCCAGCCCGGCAGGTGCGCCTTCGCGTAGGCGTACTGCCCGCCGGAGTCCCCGTGCAGGGAACTGAGCTCGGCGAAGCACATCGCGAGGCTGAGTGAAGACAGAAAGGCCAAGAGGAAGGCCACGATCACGGCGGGACCGGCGAGAGCGCTCGCCGTGCCGCTCAGGACGAAGATGCCGGCTCCGACGACGCCCCCGACCCCGATCGCAGTGGCCTCGCGCAGGCCGATCTTGCGCCGTTCGACGACGGCAGAACCCATTTCCCCCAGCCCCCTTGACAATTCACGAAGCCAGCCTCATCGTGCCCCCGAGTCAAGCGAAGATATCACACCGGATCGCAGGATATGCGAGACCAGATGCACCCGGTTCGGCGAGTGAAACTGATTCAGCAGCGTCGAAACGTGGCGCTTCACGCCGTGGATCGATATTCCGAGCCGGTTGGCGATCTCCTTGTTGCTGGCGCCCGTCACGAGCATGTTGAGCACTTCGGTCTCACGCGCACTGAGGTGTTCCAGGCGCGGCGGCGGATCCACGCTGTGGTTGCGCGCGCGGTCGAGCAGGTACGCCGCGATCGGCTCGGGGATCACCAGCCGTCCGTGCAGCACCTGCGTCAGCGCGTCCCGCAACGACCCCGGCGTGAGGTCGCGCTGGAGCAGGTACCCGTTGGCCCGTCTGCTGGTGGCGACGTCGAGCGAGCCCGGCTGTGCGGCCGCCGCGATGACGATCACCGGCCGCAGCCGGTCCAGTGAAATCCCGGCCCGTTCGGCGTTCATCAGGGTCGTGGTGGAGATCAGCGTGACGTCGGTATCGACTTCGCCCGTGCCGATCTCGGTGACGGCCGAGGCGCGGACGCCCGGGATCGCGTCGGTGATGGCGAGCAGCCCGCGGCGGAGCACCTCCTGTTCTTCGACGATGAGCACCCTGGTTCCCGCGGGCAATGGCGGCGCCGGCCCACGGTTCATGACAACCCCCACGTGTCCTCCCGGTCGCGCTTCCGGTCTGCGGTTCCCTCCGGTGAGCATTCAGCGCCTGCTGCTCCAGCGCGGCTCGCCCGGGCGAGCGTGCCCGTTCCCGGCGGGCGAGGCCGGTCGTGCTTTCCCGTTCCCCGGGCCGCGGTCGGACGCCGGCTGGACCACGGTGGCCCGCGCGTGCTCGAAGACGACGCTCGTGTAGACGTCGGCGATCTCCGGTCGCTGGGTCAGGCGGTCGAGCACGAAGCCGTAGAGGTCGCCGGTGTCGCCGACCGCGATGTGGATGACGAAGTCGTGGTCGCCGGAGGTGACGAACACCCCGAGCACCTCGGGCAGTTCCATGATCCACACCCGGAACTGGTCGATCACGCGGCGCGAAGGCGGGCGGATCTTGACGAACACGAGCGCCTGGACCCCGCGGCCGATGGTCCGCAGGTCCACCGCCGCGTGGAAGCCGGTGACCACGCCCCGGTCGAGCAGCGCGCGCACGCGTTGCAGGGACGTCGAAGGCACCACGTGCGTCGCCTTCGCCAGCTCGCGATTGGTCTGCCGGGCGTTGCGCTGTAGCTCTCGCAGCAACGCGAGATCCAGTTGGTCGTACACCTTCCGGTCCCCCTGTGCAGCCTCGGGCATCGGCACCACCCGTTGCCCTGTCCCCAAAGGCCACGCACACCGAATGTTTCGCGATCGGCTCACCGGTGGGTCCCCCGCCGAACGAATGACGTGAGTTGGGCGGTGTGCGTGGACTCTCCTGCTATCCCATGAAACCATAGTTCGCAGCCGATCAGGGAGCGCTGTCGGCACGGAAAACCGCTGTGGGGCAAAGATCTTCGCCAGGCCGTGGCCGGGTACCGGCCTGCCCTCGGCCACTCCGCTCAGGACGCGTCGGGGCGGATTTCGTTCCAGCGAAATGAAACCAGGCAGGAGAGGGGGTGGACCGACATGACCGTCGAGCGCATCGAGGAAGAAGGCCTCGTCAAGGAGTGGCACGCCAACCAGATCTGACTGGGAACACCCGGACCGGTGCACGGTTCTCGTCGTGCACCGGTCCGGCAGGTCCGGAAAGCGCATCCGGGAACGGGGCATTCGAAAGGAATCAGCGTGCGAAACCCCCGAGTCAAACCTTTCCTCCGGGTCTACCGCCGCGAGGGGGAACCGCACCTGTTCCTCGGCCTCGGCCCGAGCAAGATCCGCGTCACCGACCCCACCGACGAAATCGTCGAATTCGTGGTGGGCCTCGACGGCAGTGCCACCAGCGAGCAGCTGGCGACCCGGTACCCCGATGCGGACAAGTGGCTGGCCGCGCTCGAGGCGGCGGGTGCCCTCGAGGACGCGGCGGCGGACCCCGGCCTCGCCCGGGAGCTCGCCGAGCGGTGGAGCAGGCAGATCAATTACCTGCGGCTGTTCGACCGCGAAGACTGGACCGGCTTCGACGGCCAGCAGCGGCTGGCCGACGCCCGGGTCGTGGTGGTCGGCGCCGGAGCGGGCGGGACGACGCTGGTGCGGCTGCTGGCCGCGGCCGGGATCGGCCGGCTCGAATCGGTCGACTTCGACACCTTCGCCCTGGACAACCTCCCGACGCACGCCACACTCGACGAGGAGGACGTCGGTGTGCGCAAGGTCGAGGTGCTGCGGCGCCGGCTCGCGCGGCAGAACTCCCGGCTCGAGTTCACCCCGCACCAGCGCACGGTCGCCTCGGCCGACGACCTCGCGGAGCTGATCGACGGAGCCGACTTCTTCATCCACGCCTTCGACCGCCCGCGCGAGCACGCCGCCCGGTGGTCCAGCGACGCCAGCATGGCCACCGGTGTTCCGCTGACCTCGATCGGTGCCACCGATCGCGGAGCTCGCGTGGGGCCGACGATGATCCCGGGCCGGACCCCGTGCTGGGACTGCGTCGGCATCCACGGGCTGGACATCCTGCGACCCGAAGAAACGGCCTGCCTGACCGGAGCGACCGTGGCCATGCTGGCGGGTATCGCGGTCAACGAGGTGATCGGCGAGATCTCCGGCGCGAAGGAGGCCGCCACGGCCGGGCGCAGCCTCTACATCGACACCGGGCGGCTGACGTTCACGTTCGACGGCTACACCAGCCGGCCCGGTTGCGCGTGCGCCACCTATGGCCGCTGAGGACGGCGGCTGGCGAGCGCCGGCCCGGACCTGGCTGCCGACGGCGTTCGGGTCCTCCATGCTCGTGCTGGAGATCCCGGTCGCCGCGGCCGCGGTCGCCCGCGGGGCCGGCGGCGCGGCCGGGCTGGCCGCGTTCGGCGTCTCGCTGGCGGTCCTGGTCGTGGCCAACTCCCCCGCGCTGGCCATCACGCCGCTGGTCGTGAGCGACGCCGACCACCAGCCGAACCGCCGCACCTTCGGCTACGCGCTCGGCGTCGGCGTCCTCACCGCGGTGGTCCTGGCGTTGCTGGTCACCGTTCCCGCTCTGTTCACGCTGGTGCGGGTGGCGACGAACCTGCCGGACGGGATCGCCGCCCAGGTCCGCACCTGCCTGCTCGCGCTCGCCCCCGCGTCGGTCGCGGTGGCCGTGCGGCGGTACTTCCACGGCCGGCTCATCGCGGCCCGGCGCACGGCGGGCATCTCGGTGGCCACCGCGGGCCGGCTGGCGTTGTCCGCCTGCGCCGCCTGGGCGCTCGTCCTGGTGCTGCCGGACGCCGGCGCGGCCGTCGGCGGCATCGCCCTGACCGCCGGTGCCGCCACTGAAGCGGCGATCCTCGGCGCCGCCGTCGCCCGGCTGCGGCAACCCGTGACCGCGCCGGGTGCCGGCCTCGGCGCACTGGTGCGCCGGCACGCGGCCCTGACGAGCACGCGCGCGCTGAACATGGCACCGCAGCTGATCACGACGATGGCCGTGGCGCGCTCGGCACTGGCCGAGCCGTCCTTGATCGTCTGGCCGGGCCTCTACGGCCTGCTCGCGCTGTTCACCGGGCCGACCAGTGACCTGGAGTCGGTCGTGGCCGGCCACCTCCGTCACGGCGGGCTCCCGCGCGACGCCCGCCGGCTGACTTGGGGACTGGCCCTCGGTTTCGCGGCGCTGTACGCCGTTGTCGTGCTCAGCCCGCTCGGCCGCGGCTACCTCGGCGGCCTGCTCGACACCCCGCCGGACGCGACCGCGCTGGGCCTGCGGTGGGCGCCGCTGGCGATCGCGGTCCCGGCGTTGTGGGTGCTTCGGACGGGATTGCGCGGGTTCATCATCGCCCGGGGGCGTGCGGCCGGGCTGCTCTCCGGCGTCGCCGCGCACGCCGTGGCCCTCACCGGCGTGGCGGCGGCCCTGGCCGGAGGACCCCTGCCGGGGGTCGCCAACGCCTGCGTCGCGCTGGCCGCCGGGCTGCTCGCGGAGTCGGCCGCGAACGCGGTGGTGGTCCGCCGGGCCGCCGCCCCGCGGCGGATGGCGGGGGCAGCCTCGTGAAGGTGGCCGTCGTGCAGCGGTACTCGTCCGGACGGCGGGTGGGGGAAACCATTGAGCTGGCCGGGCGGTACACCCGGGAGGCCGCCGGGCGCGGTGCCGAGGTCGTCGTTTTCCCGGAGATGTGGAACATCGGTTATCGGCTCCCGACCGCCGGGGAGGCCGCTTCCCCGGCGTTCCGGGACGGGGCCGCGGCGGCGCAGGACCGGTATCTGGCGGACACCGCGCGCACGGCCGCGGAAACCGGGGTCGCGATCGTGGCGACCTACCTGGAGGTGACCGCGGACGGCCTGCGCAACGCCGCCGCGCTCGTCGGTCCCTCAGGCGATGTCGTCCTGCGGTACGCGAAGGTCCACCTCGCCACGTTCGCGGGGGAATCGGTTCTTTCGGCAGGAGAAGGGTATCCGGTCGCGGACCTCGCGCTGCCCGGCGGGCGCACCGTCCGCGTCGGGCTGCTGCTGTGCTACGACCGCGTCTTCCCCGAGGCGGCCGGATCGCTCGCGGCCGCCGGTGCCGAGGTGGTCCTGATCCCCAATGCGGGGCCGTTGTGCGAAAACCGGCTGTGGCAGGTGCGGACCCGGGCGTTCGAGAACAAACTCGCCGTGGCCGTGGCCAACTACCCGGGGCACGGGCACTCGATCGTCTGCGACGGCATCGCGTTCGACGAGAGCGGCGAACCCCGCGACCACACCGTGCTCCTCGCGGACGAGACGCCGCGGACACCGGTGGCGGAGATCCCGCTCGCCGCCCTGCGCGCCTACCGCGCGGCCCAGCCCTGGGGCGCACCGTCCTCAGCGGACGTCCGGGTTCGCCGGGCCGGTCAGGGAAATCCCGGAGTCGATCTTCACCTTCTTCATCGTCAGGCGTGAGGTCAGGTTCGCGATCCCCGGCAGCGCCGAGAGCACGTCGGTGAAGAACCTCTCGTACGCGGCGATATCGGCCACCGCGACCCGCAGCAGGTAGTCGGGTTCGCCGAAGAGCCGGTGCGCCTCCAGCACTTCCGGCAGTGCGGTGAGCTCGCGCTCGAAGTCCGCGATCGTGGCGTGGTCCTGCCGGCGCATCAGCACGTCCACGAACACCTCGAAACCGCACCCGAGGGTGTCGTGGTCCAGCCGGGCGTGGTAGCCGCGGATGGTCCCGTTGCGTTCGAGCTGACGCACCCGCCGCAGGCAGGGTGACTGGGTGAGCCCGACCTTTTCGGCCAGCTCCGCATTGGACAGACGCGCATTGCCCTGCAACTCGGCGAGGATCGCCAGATCGATCCGGTCCATGACGCAATATTCTGCCGTGTGCCGCGCGGAAGTCGCAAGGCTGTCGCGTTCTCCGCCCGGTGTTCTCCGGTATTCTCGACAACACCGGGAACACTCGAGGATCACCTCTGGGGGACCCGTCAGCACATTTCCCGCGCTGGGCCCATTCGGCGCTCCTTTCCACGACGGAGGTGCAGCACAGCCATGTCCATCGCCATTGACGACCTCGTGAACCGCATTCGCTCCCACCGGTGCTACCGGCATCCGATCTTCGACCACTGGGCCGCGCAGCCGCCGAAGCCGGCGGCGGTCGGCGCGCTGTTCCACCAGATTCGCAATTTCTGCGACGCGACCCGCCCCGGCGGAAAGTTCCCGGAGGCACTGGCAATGCACAAATTGTCCACGGAAAGCGCTTTGCTGCAGGAGATCGTGGAAAGCGAAGAAAACCACGCGCCGGAGCTGGCCACGATGGCCGGCTACATCGTCAACCGCGCCGCGGGGCGCGAGGTGTTCGAAGACCTCTACGACCAGGAGGGCGTGGAGGCCGGGCTGAAGACGTTCTCCGACGAGCTGCTGGCCGGCCTGCCGGGTTACGACCCGCGGACCGGGCTGCTGGCGCAGACCCGCCGCGCGCGAGCCGCGTTCGACGGCCGCCAGCAGGTCGATCGCGAGTCGACGATCCGCAACCTGGGCACCGCGCTGGCCCTGGAGATGATCTCCAACCGCCAGCTCATCCCGGGTGAGAAGGTCGCGCTGGTCGACGCCGGCACCTACGGCGCCGACCTGGCGGACGCCGAGATGCACTACCTGCTCGAGCACTGGGGCGAAATCGGTGCCGAACAGCAGCACGAGAAGAACGCGATCGCCGCCGTCGGGTCGGTGCTCAACGCCGAAACGGAAGCGCTGATCGTGGAAGGAGTCGACGTCTTCCTCGACTCGCTGGCCGCGCTGTGGGACGTGCTCGACGCCGCGCTGCTCGCCTCGGGCCGGCCGGCCGAGGAGCTCATCACCGCCTGACCGCCCGGCCCCACGAGGAGCCGGGCTCGCCGGCCGGGACCCGGTACACACGATGCCCGGGTCCCGGCCGCAGTGGAGGACGCCATGGAAAACTTCCGGCGCTACACGCCGTTCCCGCCGGTTTCCCTGCCGGACCGCAGCTGGCCGGGGCGGGTGCTCACCCGCGCACCGCGCTGGCTCTCGACCGATCTGCGCGACGGCAACCAGGCCTTGATCGACCCGATGGGGCCCGACCGCAAGCTCCGGATGTTCGACCTGCTGGTGCGCATGGGCTACCGGGAGATCGAGGTCGGGTTCCCCGCGGCCAGCCAAGCCGATTTCGACTTCGTCCGCGCACTGGTCGAATCGGACCGGATCCCCGGCGACGTCCGGATTTCCGTGCTCACCCAGGCGCGCGAGGACCTCATCGAACGCACCGTGCAGGCGCTGCGCGGCGCGCGGGCGGCCACCGTCCACCTGTACAACGCGACCGCGCCGTTGTTCCGGGACGTCGTGTTCGGCCTCGACCGCGCCGGCTGCCAGGCGCTCGCCACGCGCGGCACCGAGCACGTGATCCGTTGCGCCGAACGGATTCTCCCCCGCTGCGACGTCGGCTACGAGTACTCGCCGGAGATCTTCGTCGACACCGAACTGGAGTTCGCGGCACAGGTGTGCGAGGCCGTGCTGGACGTCTGGCAGCCGGGCCCCGGCCGCGAGATCATCCTGAACCTGCCGGCCACCGTGGAACGCGCCACCCCGAACGTCTACGCCGACCAGATCGAGTGGATGAGCCGGAACCTCAGCCGCCGCGAGCATCTGTGCCTGTCGGTGCACCCGCACAACGACCGGGGCACCGCCGTCGCGGCCGCCGAGCTGGCGCTGCTGGCGGGCGCGGACCGGGTCGAGGGCTGCCTGTTCGGCAACGGCGAGCGCACCGGCAACGTCTGCCTGGTCACGCTCGGGCTGAATCTCTTCAGCCAGGGGATCGACCCGGGGATCGATTTCTCCGACATCGACGCGGTCCGCCGGGTGGCCGAACACTGCACCGGGCTCGACGTACCGGAGCGCCACCCGTACGCGGGCGATCTGGTCTACACCTCCTTTTCCGGGTCCCACCAGGACGCGATCAAGAAGGGGTTCGCTCGCCTGGAGCACGCGGTGGCCGAGGCGGCCGGGCCCGTGCCGTGGACGATGCCCTACCTGCCGATCGACCCCAAGGACGTCGGCCGCACGTACGAGGCCGTGGTCCGGGTGAACTCCCAGTCCGGCAAGGGCGGTGTCGCGTTCGTCATGAAGACCGAGCACCAGCTCGACCTGCCGCGGCGGCTCCAGATCGAGTTCTCCCGCGTGGTGCAGCGCCACACCGACGCGGGCGGGGAAATCCCGCCGAAGCGGCTGTGGGAGATCTTCGCCGCCGAGTACCTCCCGGAGCCGGACGCCCGGCTGCGGCTGCGCGGGCACGCGCTGACCACCGAGGAGGGCAAGAGCGTCATCACCGCCGAGGTCGTCATCGACGGCGAGCGCCGGGACCTGACCGGCGTCGGCAACGGCCCGATCGCCGCGTTCACGGCGGCGCTCGGCGTCGCCGGGATCGAGGTCCAGGTCCTGGGTTACGTCGAGCACGCGATCGCGACCGGCAGCGACGCCGAAGCCGCCGCCTACGTCGAATGCCGCGTCGGCGGTCACACGCTCTGGGGCGCCGGGATCGACGGCAACACGCTCAGCGCGTCGCTGGAAGCCATCGCCAGCGCGGTCAACCGCGCGGACCGCCTCGCCGGAGGAGCCGGATGACCCGCCCCCTGCACACCGTCGCGCTCGTCAAACAGGTTCCCCGAGCCGAGGAGCTGGTCCTCGGCGAGGACGGGCGGCTCGCGCGCACCGGCGTCGAACTGGAGCTCAACCCTTATTGCCGTCGTGCGGTCGCCAAGGCCGTCCAGCTCGCCCGGGACTCCGGCGGCACCTGCACGGTCGTCACGCTCGGGCCGCCCGCGGCCGAAGACTGCCTCCGGGAGGCGATCGCCTGCGGGGCCGGTCGCGGCGTGCTGGTCACCGATCCGGCGTTCGCGGGCAGCGACACCCTGGCCACCGCCCGCGCGCTGGCCGCCGCGCTGCGCCGGCTCGGCCCGGTCGACGTGGTGCTCTGCGGGCGCAACTCCGTGGACGCCGAGACCGCGCAGACACCGGCGCAGGTCGCGGAGCTGCTCGGGCTGCCGATGGCGGCGGGCGTCCGGCGGCTCGCCGTCGAGGACGGCCGGGTACGCGCCCGCTGCGAGCACGAGGACGGCTGCGTCGAGCTCGAGCTGCCGTTGCCCGTGCTGATCAGCTGCGCCGAGCGGCTCATCACACCGGCCAAGGCACGCCCTGACGCCCGTGCCGCTGTCCCGGCGGAGCAGATCGTCCGCGTCGGTGCCGCCGCGCTCGGCCCGGGGCCCTGGGGCCAGGACGGCAGCCGGACCGTCGTCGGGCGGACCCGCGCGATGGCGGGCACCCGGTTGCGGCTGCGCTTCCCAGGCGACCTCGGCACCCAGGTCGAGCGGGCGGTGGCGACGTTGACCGAGCTGGGGGCGTTCGACCGTGCGGCCGGGATGTCCGCGCCCCCGGTGCCCGACCGCGTCGCCGGCCTCACCGGAACCGGCGCCGTCGCCGTGCTCGCCGAGCCGGGCCGCCACCGGCACACCCGCGCGATGCTCGGCGCAGCCGCCCGGATCGCCGCGGTCACCCGCCGTCCGGTGATCGCACTGGCCACCGGCGCGCTGTCCCCGGCGATCGCCGGGTCGTGGGGCGCGGACACCGTGGTCGCGGTCAACGGCTCGACGGTCGAGGAAGACGTCGCCGCCAGTCTCGCGACCTGGTGCGCCGAGCACCGGCCGTGGGCGTTGCTGGCCCCGTCGACGATGTGGGGCCGCGAGGTCGCCGCGCGGACGGCGGCCCGGCTCGGGCTCGGGCTGGCCGGGGACGCGGTCGACGTCGAAGCCGGTCCCGACGGGGACCTGGTGTGCTGGAAACCGGCGTTCAGCGGCAGCATGCTGGCCGCGGTGACGTGCTCTCCGCCGACCCGGGTGGTCACGTTGCGTGGCGGTGCGCTGCCGCTGCCACCGCCGCGGGTCGCCGTTGCCGCCCAGGGGCCGCACCTGCCCGTGCCGCCCGGCAGCCGGGTGCGGGTGGTGGCGCGTGAGCGCGACGACGACATCGACGTGCTCGCCGTGGCCTCGGCCGTGGTCGGCGTCGGTGCCGGTGTGCCTCCCGGGGACTACCCGTTGCTCGCCCCGCTGCTGGAAGTGCTGGGCGCGGACCTGGCCGCGACCCGCAAGGTGACCGACCGCGGCTGGCTGCCACGCGCGCGGCAGGTCGGGGTGACCGGCCGGAGCGTGGCGCCGCGGCTCTACGTCGCCATCGGCACCAGCGGCAAGTTCAACCACCTCTGCGGCACCCGGGGCGCGGGATTCGTGCTCGGGGTCAACACCGACCCCGCCGCGCCGCTGTTCGGCGCCGCGGACGTCGGGATCGTCGGGGACTGGCGCGAGGTCGTCCCCCTGCTCATCACCGCACTGACCCCTTCGACAGTCCCGGAGCCGATTCGATGACCGAGCTGCCCGACGTCCGCCCCGCCGCGATCCCCGGGGTCGTGGACGGGTTCCTGACCGTGTGCCCGCGGAGCGGGCAGGAGGTTTCGTTCCACATCGTGCTCGGGCCGGGTCCGCACCCGGCCCGGATCGAATTCCTGCTCAACCCCGAGCACGCCGCCGCGATCCGCGAGGTGCTCGGCGACGGCACACCGCCCGCCCCCGCCCTGCCCGGCGCGCAGTCGCGCTCGGTGCCGTGCCGGATCGGCATCCACATCATCCGCTGACCAGGTCCGCCACGTCGTCGGTCAGGGCGCCGACGACGGGGCGGACCTGGTCGCGGAGGAAGAAGTGCCCGCCGGGGAACGTGCGCAGCCCGAGGTAACGCCGGGTGTGGTGCCGCCACGCGGCCAGGTGCCGGTGCGGTGTGATGACGTCGGTCGTGCCACCCATGACCCGCAGCGGCACCCGCAGCGGCGGTTCGCCGCCGCGGTAGACGTACGAGCGGCAGAGCCGGAAGTCCGCGCGCAGCACGGGAAGCTGGAACGCGAGGACCTCTTCGTCCGCCAGCACCTCCGGCGGCATCCCGCCGAAGCGGCGGAGTACGCCCAGGAACCGCTCGTCCGAGCCGGCCGGGTCCGGCAGCCGGTCCACCGCGATGCCTTGGACGAGGCAAGACGCGACCACGAACAGCGCCGGTTGGGGCAGGCCGCGCCGTTCGACCGCGCGCAGCATCCGGTAGGCGATCAACCCGCCCATGCTGTGTCCGAAGAGGACATACGGCGGCCGGAGCTCGGCGGCCAGCGCTTCGGCGAGCTCGTCGCCCGCGGTGTCGAAGTCGGCGAACGCGTTCCGCGGGTGGCGGGCGTGGCGGCCGGGCAGCCGGATCGCCCGCAGCTCGAGCCCCGGCGGCAGGAACTCCGCCCAGGGGCGGAACATCTCGGCTGAGCCGCCGGCACAGGGCAGGCAGTACAGCCGCACCGGTGCGTCCGGACGGGGGTCGAAGGTGGCGTACCAGGGATGCGGAGTCACGGGTTCTCCCCCCTCAGCGGGCCGGTGGTCCGGGGGCCACGGCCAGCGCCCGGCGGTCGAGCAGACCGTGCGTGGTGCGCGGCAGCGTGGCGAGGGGGACGACGGTGTCGGGCACCATGAACGCGGGCAGGACACCGACGAGGTCGCGGCGCAGCTGTTCGGGGTCGGCGTCGGAGGGGGTGACGTAGGCGACGAGCCGGTCGCCGCGGGCCACCACCACCGCCGCGTCGCCGACCACGCTGTTGCGGCGCAGTGCCGCCTCGACCTCGGCCGGCGCGATCCGGAAGCCGCGCAGGGTGATCCGGTCGTCGGCGTGGCCGAGCAGCTCCAGCGTGCCGTCGCCGAGGCGGCGGACGAGATCGCCGGTGGCGTACCGGCGGCCGCCCGCGAGGAGGTCGTCGCTGAACGGCGACCGCCGCCGTTCCGCCCGCCCGAGGTGGCCCCGAGCCGCGCCGGCACCGCCCACGTGGAGCTCGCCGACCGCGCCCGGCGGGACCGGTTCCCCACCCTCGTCGAGCACGTAGGCCCGGACGTTCGGCAGAGGCGCCCCGATCGGAACGCCCGCCGCACCCGGTAGTAGCTCGCCGCAGGTGGCCAGCAGCCCGGTCTCGGGCGAGCCGTAGCCCTGCCAGACCCGGAACGGAAGCCCGCGGGGGACCGGGGAATCCGCCCGTCCGTGGACGACGGCGAGGCGCATCGCGGTCTCGGCGGGCCAGGTCGCGGGCAACAGCCCGGGCGGGGTGAAGGCGACGGTGACACCGCTGCGCGCCAGCCACGCCGCGTCGGCACCGTCGGGAGCGATCACGAGGGCCGCGCCGGTGCCGAGCGCCGACCACGTCTCCAGTTCCCACTCGCCGGTGCCGGCCCGGGCGAGCTGCGCGACCCGGTCGCCGGGGCCGAAGCCGAGTGTCGTTCCACCCCAGCCGACCACGTTGGCCACGGCCTCGTGCGGGACGAGCACTCCGTCCGCCTTCGCGGAGGACGCTATGCAGCACAGTCCAGGTGCGCCGCGGACGGTCCGCCGGGGCACGGCCTCGGGGTCGACCACCTCGACCCGCAGCCCCGGGGTGATCATCACGCCGGCGCCGGCGCGCGCGAGCAACGCCCGCACGCGGCCGGGCGGCTCGGCGGCGTCCAGAGCCACGTGCGCGCCGCCGGCAAGCAGGACCCCGACGGCGGCGACGGCGAGGTCGGCCGAGCGCGGCAGCCACAGCCCGACCGGCACGTCCGGGCCGACTCCGGCGGTGTGCAGGCGGGTGGCCAGCGTGGCGGCCCGGCGGGCCAGCTCCCGATAGGACAAGGTTTCCCGGTGCGACACCACCGCCTCGGCGTCCGGCGTGGTCCGCGCCCACCGCCGCACCCGCTCGGCGAGCGGCGTGGCGGGTGCGGTCGAGACGGCGCCCGGGAGCAGCCGGGTGCGTTCGTCGCGGCCGAGCACCCGCAGGCGGGCCGGCGTCAGGTGTCGCCGTTCCGCGGCGTCCCTGACGAGCGAAGCCAGGTGCCGGACGAACGTCGCGACCCTCTCGGGATCGGCCGGGCCGGGGTCGAACCAGCAGGTGATGCGGTCGGTGACGGTCAGCCACAAGCCGTAGCCGCCGTCGAGCCGCGGCACCGGCCGCGGGGTGAACGGCCCGAACGCCCGGGGCCGCGGCTCCGGCACGGCCACGGTGAGCGTGGGCACGCCGGAGTCGGGCCGGGCGCGGGCGAAGCGGGCCAGCAGCTCGGTGACCGGCTGGTTGGCCGCCACGGTGAGCCGGATCGCCGCCGGCACCGGCCGGGCGGCGATCCCGCCGAAGCCGGCGCCGCGGGCGACGCCCACGACGACGTCGCGGTACCGCCCGTGCCGGGCGACCAGCGCCGCCGCCAGTGCCGCGAGGGTCTCCGCGCGGCTGCCGGGAAACCGGTCGAGCAGCTCCGGCTCGACCGGGACGGCCAGTGCCGCCGGGCCCGACGGCGGCAGCGGGTGGTCGCGCTGCCACACCGGCCGCGGTCCCGCCGCGCCGGTGGTGGTCGCGGCCGGGCGCCGGGGCAGGCCGAGCAGCCGCTCGGCCCAGCCGCTCGCCGCCACGTCCGGGCGGTCGGCGGCGAGCAGCGTCCACCGGCCGTCGCCGGGCCCGGCCAGCACGATCCGGACCGGCGCGTCGAGCGGTGAGCGGGCCAGCCGCCACGCCAGCCGGGCCAGCCCGGCCTCGCGCTCGGCCGGCGTGCCGCGCAGGAGCGCCCGCCGCCACGGGACCGGCTCGTGCCGTACCGCCGGGCAGGTCCTGGCCAGTGCCCGCCCGACGGCTTCGACCGCGTCCTCGGGGCCACCAGCCAGGTCCCAGCAGACGGGCACGGGCCGGATCGTCGAGGTCACCCGTGCCGCGCCGATTCGTCGATCGCCGCGGCGACGCTGCCCAGGCGGGGGTCGTCGTAGAGCGTGTCCGGCGCCAGCGCATCCGGACCGAACCGCTTTTCCACGCGCTGCAGCAGCTTGATCGCCGTCAACGAGGTGCCGCCCGCCTCGAAGAAGTCGTCGTCGGGGCCGACGGCGGGCACGCCGAGCAGGTCCCGCCACATCGCCGCGAGTTCGGCTTCGGTGCCGGTCTTGGCTTCCGTCATGAGAACACTCCTGAAGTCGCCGTCGGCGCGAACGCGGCCAGCAGGGCCCGGCCGTCGATCTTGCCGTTCGGGGTGAGGGGGAACGTGTCGCACAGGTGGATCTGCGCCGGAACCATGTAGCGCGGCAGCTTCGCGGCCAGGTGCTCCCGCAACCGCTCGGAACCGGCGCCGGGCGCCGCGGGCACGACGAACGCCACCAGGGCCTTGTCCCCGCGGTTGTCCCGCACGGTCACGTAGCTGCGCTTGACCTGCGGGTGGATGTTGAGGTGGTGGGTGATCTCGCCGAGTTCGATCCGGAAGCCGTTCACCTTGACCTGGTCGTCCCAGCGGCCTTCGAACACGAGATCACCGTCGGGCCGGAGCCGGCCGCGGTCACCGGACCGGTAGAGCCGTTCGAGCACGCCGTCGATCTCGCGGTGCACGAACGTCTTCGCGGTCAGCTCCGGCATTCCGAGGTAACCGGCCGCGAGGCCGTCGCCGGCCAGGCACAGTTCCCCGGTCTCGCCGGGCGCGCAGAGCCGGTCCGCGTCGCCGGCCAGCACGTAGACCCGGGTGTTCTGGATCGGCTTGCCGATCGGCAGCGGCACGTCGGCAGCCGGTGGCTCGTCCACCGGGAAGGACGTGGCGATGCAGGTGCATTCGGTCGGGCCGTACAGGT
Source organism: Amycolatopsis sp. NPDC004772 (assembly GCF_053601215.1). Classification (NCBI taxonomy): domain Bacteria; kingdom Bacillati; phylum Actinomycetota; class Actinomycetes; order Pseudonocardiales; family Pseudonocardiaceae; genus Amycolatopsis; species Amycolatopsis sp. NPDC004772. The sequence goes on along the minus strand of NZ_JBSGBK010000007.1, from coordinate 14,342 downwards.
TGACCACCCGGCCGGGCCCGTAGGTGCGGACGGCCTTGGCCATGTGCCGGGGAGAGTGCGCCTCGCCGCCGGTGGTGATCGTGGCGACGGTCTCCAGCGCTTCCGGTGCCTCGTCGACGATCGAGTTGAACAGCGCGGTGGTCAGCAGCAGGATGTTCACCCCGCCGCGCTTGATCACCTCGCCGACCTTCGACAGCCGCACGAACTCGGCCGGGTAGAGCACCGACGTCCCGCCGTTGAGCAGCGCACCCCAGATCTCCCAGGTGGCGATGTCGAACGTCACCGGCGTTACCTGCAGTACCCTGCTGCGCTCGTCCAGCGTGCCGTAGCTGGCGGCGTGCACCAGCCGGACGATGCCCCGGTGGCGGATCGGCACCCCCTTGGGGCGGCCGGTGGACCCGGACGTGAAGTTGATGCAGGCGATGTCCTCCGCCTCCAGCGCGTACCCCGGGCCGGTGTCGTGTCCGGTCGTGGTGTCCGGTCCCACGGGCAGCACCCGGGTGCCCGGGAACCGGGACGCCGGCTCCGGGTCACCGGCTCCGAGCACGAGCAGGCACCCGCTGTCGGCGACAACCGTGCGGAGCCGTTCGTCCGGCCAGCCGGGGTCCAGCGGGACGTAGGTTCCCCCTGCCTTGAGGATTCCGAGCAGCGCGACGAGCAGCTCCGGCGAGCGCGGGACGCACACCGCCACGGTCGTGCCCGCCCCGACTCCGGCGTCTCGCAGGCGGTGCGCGAGGCCGTTGGCGTGGCGGTCGAGTTCTCGATAGCCGAGCACCCGGTCGCCCTGGACGATCGCCGGCGCGTCCGGCCGGCGGCGCGCCCAGTATTCGAACCGCTCGGGCACGCTGGCGTCGCGCGGGTACGGACGTGCGGTGTCGTTGATCAGCCGGTGCGCGGCCAGGGCCGCGGCGGAGCAGGTCACCGACCGCACAGCGGCGTCCGGCACGCTCATCGGACCGGCGCGAACGGCACGCCGTTGACCGTGCGGTCGACGAACCGGTTGTGCCCGAACTCGTCCCGGCCCGACACCAGGACGCAGCCGAACTTCTCCAGGCTCACCTCGACGCCGTACTCGGCGAGCGTGTCCTGGTAGGGGTACACGCGCACGGACGTGGGCACGTAGCGCGCGGTGAAGCCCAGCCGCATCTTGTCGGTCTTGCCTTCGTGCGGGTGCGACGCGTGCATCAAGGTGGACCAGAACATCACGGCCTGGCCCTGCCGCATGATCAGCGACTTCGCCTTCGACTCGTCCGGGGTCCAGTTCGGGTCCTTCTGGAGCTGGCTGTAGTCGTAGCCGTAGAACCCGCGGCGGACGCCGTTCTTGTCCTGCTTGTTGATGATCTCCGAATCGTATTCGATGATTTTGTTCTCGTCGTAGTTCATCGTCTTGTGCGAACCCGGGATGATCTGCAGGCAGCCGTTCTCGACGGTCGCCTCGGTGAAGGCCGTCCACACGGTCAGCGCGCCCCCGAAACCCGCGTCCTCCGGCCAGACGATCTGCGGGTGCTTGCCGACGTTGGCGAAATTGTCGGCCTGGTGCCAGTCGGTGCCTTCGTCACCGGGGTACTTCGGGAAGAACTCGCTGCGCCAGCACAGGACGTTCTCGCCGAGCACACTGGTCACCCGGTCGACCAACTGGGGGCGGACGATGTGCCGGGCGAGGAAGTCCACGTCGAGGTGCCGGTCGTAGCTGGCCAGGTTGGTGGTGCCGGACAGGGCCTCACCCTGGTGGTACACCCCCTGCCGGGCATCGACGAGCTTCGGCCGGATCGCCTGCAGTGACGATTCCATTTCCTCGGGTGCGTACACGTCGAACGGACCGTAGTAACCGTCCCGATTGAATTGCTCGAGTTCGGCCTCGGTCAGGGCGTAACTGGCCACGGTGCTTTCCGTCATGTGCCCGGAACCCTTCCTGCGAATGAATCGGCGACCTGGGGGCTGAGCGATTCCGCGGTGCTCCGGGGTCACCCTAGGAGCGGCCGGCAGGCCGCCGGAAGAGTCGCCGGAACGCTGGAAAGAGCGCGCGGCGGAGGTAGCCGATCGGCTACCTCTCCTTGAAGCCGCGCAGGCCGTCGATGATCAGGTTCAGACCGAAGGTGAACTCGTCCTCCAGGGGGATCGGCAACGAGTCCGCGACCGCGAGGGTGGCCGGGAAGTCCGCCGGCGACACGTTGTGGAAATGTGCCGATGCGCGCTCGGTGTCGTCCCCGGAACCGGCCAGCTGGATCGCGAAGCCGAGGACGTAGCGCGCGAGGGTGGCGTAGGCGCGCGCCGCCAAAGTCGGTGGGATGCCGCCTTCCAGCAGGACCGCCAGGCAGCGCTCCCGCAGCAGCATCGCGTTCGGCCCCGTCGGCGTCTGCTCCATCAGCAGGGGCGCGATCTTCCGGTGGCGGCCCAGTGTTTCGAACATCGACTGGGCGACCGTCCGGCAAGCCTCGTCCCAGTTCAGTTCGGCCAGTGCGCGGGGGTCGAGTTCGACCTCGCCGAACACGCGGTCGACGACGGCGGTGACCAAGGTCGCCCGGTTGCCGAAGTGGCGGTACAGCGTGGCCGTTCCCGATTCGAGGCGTTGCGCGAGGCTTCGCATCGACAGGGCTTCGGCGCCTTCCTCGTCCACCAGCTCCAGGGCCGTGGCCAGGATGCGGTCCAGCGGGACGGCGGGACGGCCGCGGGACCGGCCGGCGGACGTGCTCGGCGAGGACGAACTGATCACACCCTTGAGTATGACGGCTGGTTGACACCTCCCGCAATAACGGCAACACTGTTGCCATTATGGAGAGCACCCAGTCATTGACCGTCGACGGCCAGCGCATCCACTACGTCCGCGCAGGTCACGGGCCTGCGGTGGTCCTGCTGCACGGCAGCGGGTCGTCGCTGGAGGGTTTCGGGCGGGTGGCGGCGCTGCTGACGGCGACGCACGACGTGATCCGGCCCGATCTGCCCGGCTTCGGGCGGACGGGACCGCGGCCCGACCGCGACTACCGCGTCCGGACCTCCGCGCGCACGATCGCCCGCTTCCTGACCGCGCTGCAGGTGCCACACTTCGCCGTGGCCGGCAATTCGCTCGGCGGCAACATCGCGTGGAACCTGGCCCTGGACGCCCCCGAGCGGGTAAACGCGCTGGTCCTGGTCAACGCGACCGGCTACCCGGGCAAGACACTGCCCGCCGGGCTGCGGCTGGCCCGCAATCCCCTGCTGCGCCCAGTGCTGCGGCGGTGGCTGCCGCGCAGCGCGACCGAACGCGGGCTGCGGGAAGCCGTCGGCGCGCGCTCCGGGATCGTCGACGACGCCATGGTCGACCGGGTGCACGCGCTGACCGGCCGTCCGGGGAACCGGTCGGCGTTCGTCGACTTCGCCAACACCGACCAGCCAGACCGCAGCGGCGAACTCCCGAAGCTCGCCGTCCCGACGCTGGTCCTGCGCAGCGCCGGCGTCGACGGACAGCACTTCGCCCGGGACATCCCCGGCGCCCTCGAGCGGGTCCACGCCGACGGCGGGCACCTGCTGCCGGAAGAAGATCCGGACTGGGTGGCCGCGGCGATCACGGAGTTCCTGCGATGAAGTACTTCGTCACGTCCGACGAGGACCGCCGGCTGGACGTGGCCGCGCGACGGACCCTGCGCGGCAGCTTCGTCACCCTGTCCGACGGGGTGACGCACTACGAGCTGACCGGCCCCGAGAGCGGTGACCTCGCCGTCCTCGTGGGCGGCCTCACCATTCCACTGTCCTATTGGGACGGGCTCGTCGCCCGGCTGCACGCCCACGGCCTGCGCACCCTGACCTACAGCGCCTACGGGCGGGGCTGTTCCGACCGCGTCCGGGGCCGCTACGACGAAGCGTTGTTCGTCCGGCAGCTGGCCGAGCTGACCACCGCCCTGGACCTCACGCCGCCGCGGCACGTCGTCGGCACGTCGATGGGCGCCCTGGTCGCGATGGCCTACACGAACCTGTTCCCCGAGACCGTGGCCACCCTCACCGTCGTGGGACCGGCCGGGCTGGGCGAACGTCCTCGTGCGCAACGGTTGCTGCGCAACGATTTCCTCGCCGGATTCGTCGCCCGGCGCTTCGGCCGCAAGCTCCTGGAGGAGCACCTCGGGCACAACGTCCGCGACCCCGCCCTCTCCGCCCGGCTGGTCGCGATGGTGCGGGACGCCTACCGCTACGAAGGCTCCCTCTACGCGTTCTTCCAGACCCTGCAGGACTTCCCGCTGTACGAGCGGCAGGAGCTCTTCCGGCGGACCGGCAGCCTCGGGCTTCCGGTCCTGCTGGTGTGGGGCGACGACGACCAGGTCACCCCGATCACCCACCTCGACACCGTGCACGACCTGCTGCGCCCGCGGCGGACCCACGTGATCACCGCCTGCGGCCACATGGCCCCCTTCGAACGGCCGGACGACGTCGGCGGCCTGCTCGCGTCGTTCGCCGTTCCCCACCCCGATCGGCTCGAACCATGACCGAACCCCTCGACGTCCTGATCGCCGGCGCCGGCCCGGCCGGCACCACGCTGGCCATCGACCTGGCCCGCCGTGGTCTCGGCGTCCGGATCATCGACAAGGCCCCGCGCTCCTTCGAAGGCTCCCGCGCCAAGGGCGTCCAGCCGCGGACCCTCGAGGTCTTCGACGACCTCGGCGTGCTCGGCGACGTCCTCGCCGGCAGCAGCGACTACCCCCGCCTCGGCCTCCACCTGGGCCCGGTCACCGTCCCGTGGCGGATGTTCCGCAACCGCGGGCGCACCGCCGACGTCCCCTACCCGAACACGCGGCTGATACCCCAGTACCGCACCGACGCCGCGCTGCACGACCGCCTCGAACAGCTGGGCGGCAAGGTCGAACACGGCCGCGAACTCACCGGGTTCGAGCAGGACGGCACGTCGGTCACCGCCACCGTGCTCGGCGACGACGGCCCCGAACGGATCACCGCCCGCTACCTCGTCGGCGCCGACGGCGGGTCCAGCGCCGTCCGCAAGCACCTCGGCCTCGGCTTCCTCGGCGAAACCCGCGAGGGAGACCGGATGCTCATCGTCGACGCCGTCACCACCGGCCTGTCCCGCACCCGCTGGCACGTCTGGCCGGGCGTGCGGGGCCGGTTCGCCGGCGCGTGCCCGCTGCCGCACAGCGACCTGTTCCAATGGATGATCCGCCTCGCCCCGGACGAAGAACCGCCCGACGGCGAGGAGGCGATCACCCGGCGGATCCGGGCCCACACCCGCAACCGGGGCATCGCCGTGCACGACATCCGGTGGCGGTCGGTCTTCCGGCCGAACATCCGCCTGGCCGAGGCCTACCGCCGCGGGCGCGTCTTCCTGGCCGGCGACGCCGCGCACGTGCACACCCCGGCCGGCGCCCAAGGCCTCAACACCGGCATCCAGGACGCCTACAACCTCGGCTGGAAACTCGGCCAGGTCCTCGCCGGAGCCGCCCCGGAACTGCTGGACAGCTACGAAGCCGAACGCCTGCCGATCGCCGCGGGCGTGCTCGGCCTGTCCACGAAGAAGTACGAAGGCCTCGCCAAGCTCGACCCGTCGAGCCTGCGCCGCGGCAAGGACGAACAGCAGCTGTCGCTGACCTACCGCGGCGGCCCCCTCGCCCCGGCCGGCACCGACCGCACCGCGACGTTGCAGGCCGGCGACCGCGCGCCGGACGCCGGACTGCCCGGCGCCCGGCTGTTCGACACCTACCGGGGACCGCACTTCACGCTCGTCGCGTTCGGCCCGGAGGCCGCCGCGGCGAGCGGCGACCTCGACTGGCCGGCCGCGGGAGCGCCGGTGCGGCGGATCACCGTCGACGCACCGGACGTCCGCCGCGGCTACGGCATCGAGGGCGACACGCTGCTGCTCGTGCGGCCCGACGGCTACCTCGGGCACATCGCGACCCGCGACTTCCTCGCCTCGACCCGCGCCGCCGTGCGCACGATGACCCCGGAGGCCGCCGGATGAACCGCGTCCTGCTGCGCGGCGCGCAGGTCATCACCATGGCCCCGAACCGGCCCGACGCCGAACGCGCCGACGTCCTGATCGAAGACGACACCATCACCGCCGTCGGCGACGGACTCGACGCCACCGGCGCGGAGATCGTCGACGTCACCGGCCGGATCGTCCTGCCCGGCTTGGTCAACGCCCACCTGCACACGTGGCAGACCGCGCTGCGCGGCGTCGGCGCCGACTGGACGCTGGCCGACTACCTCGGCCGCCTGCACGGCGCCGTGGCCCACCACTACCGCCCCGAAGACCTGCGGATCGGCACCCTCGCCGGCGCGCTGAACCAGCTCGACCGCGGCACCACGACCGTGGGCGACTGGTGCCACCACACGCCGACGCCGGACCACACCGACGCCGCACTCGACGGGCTCCGGGCGTCCGGCGTCCGTGGGGTGTTCCTGCACGGCACCCCGTACTCCGCGGCCGATGCGACCCACCCGGTCACCGAGGTCGACCGGCTGACCGGCGGACCGCTGCTCACCATCGGAATGGCCGTTCGCGGGCCTCAACTGTCCACTCCGGACGCCGTGGTCGCCGACTTCCGCGCCGCCGCCGACCGCGGGCTCGTCGTGTCGATGCACCAGAGCGGCGGCGCGCCCGGCCCGGCGTGGGCGGCCGTGCGGGCCGCCGGGCTGCTGGGCCCGAGGACGAACGTCGTGCACGGCGCCGGGTTGACCGAGGAGTGGCTCGAAATCCTGGTCGACGCGGGCGCGAGCATCACCTGCACGCCCGAGAACGAACTCGGTCAGGGCCACGGCTCCCCGGTGACGGGGCACCTGCTCCGGCTGGGCGCCGCGCCGTCGCTGGGCACGGACACCGACGCCGTGACGCCCACCGACGTGCTCTCCGCCGCCCGGATCGCCCTGGCCGCCCAGCGTGGGCACGACCACGAGCGGCACCGGCAGGACACCGGCTCGTTCGCCCTCACCGCGACGATCACCGCCAAGCAGGCGCTGGCCTGGGCGACGGTCGAAGGCGCACGCGCACTCGGCCTCGCCGACCGCGTCGGCCGGCTCGACGCGGGCCTGCAGGCCGACCTCGTCGTCCTCGACGGGACCGGCCCGAACCCGATCGCGACCGCGCTGTACGCGACCGCCGCGGACATCGAAGCGGTCATGGTCGCCGGACGCTGGCGCAAACGCGGCCACGCCCTGCTGGACGTGAACCTCGGCACGGTCCGGGACGGCCTGCGGGCGTCCGCCGATCGCCTCCTCCCCCACCTCGCCGGCTGATGGGCACGCGAGCCGACCTCGCCGGCCGGACCCGGACGGACCTGCTGGCCGCGGCCAAGCGGCTGTTCACCGAACGCGGCTACCTCGACACGAGGGTCACCGACATCGCCGCCGCGGCCGGACGCGCGGTCGGGTCGTTCTACACGCACTTCAGCGACAAGGAAGCGCTCCTGGAGACGTTGCGCGCCGAACTCGGCGCGTTGCCGGCCGGCGACCCCGCGGGCAGCGAGCCGCTCCGCGAGTACGTGGCGGCCTGCTGGACAGCGCTGCGCACCCACCGCCCGACGGCGATCGCCCTGCTGCAGTCGGCGATCGCGGCGGCCCCGGCGTCCGGGCGGTTCCGGGAGGAGCTGACCACCTGGACGGCGCCGCTGCGAAGGCACCTGGAGACCCGGCGCGACCTGCCCGACGACCCCGAGCTGGTGGCGGCCGCGGTGGGTGTGTTGCTGGCCGGGCTCAATCACGCCCTGCCTGCGGGCGGAGAGCCGGAGGGCGTCGCCGACGTCGTCTCGGATCTCGTGCTGCACGGATTGCTCGGTCCGCGGGATGCGCCGTCCGAGCCCTGAACGGGACGTCACCCTGGTCACCCCGCGGTTTCGACGTCGGCGGCGTCGAGGCCGAACCTCCGGCGGAAGTCGACGATCGTCTGCATCGCCAGGTGCGGGTGGAGCGCCATGCGCTGGCGGGTCACGGCGATCAGGTGGAGGTCTTCGGTCAGCTCCGTCTCCTCGAGCTGATCGGTGAAGACCTCCAGCACGGTGGCGCAGAACAGAGCGAAGCAGGCGGCGTGCCAGCGCAGCCGGGTCACCGGGTCCGCCAGGTCGGCCGCGACCTGGTCGATGCGGACGCGCGCGGCGAATCGCCCGAGTTCGGCGGGTTCCCGCATCTCCCGGATCCGCAGGATGTCGCCGGTCAGCTCGGCGAGCTCGGCCGTCGGTGGCAGGGCGTTGGCGACGCCGGCCAGGGCGTGGGCCTTGCTCTGCAGCTCCCGCGCCACGAACGCCCGGGTGACCTGGCCGATCGAGGGGCGGTAGACCGCGGCCGCCAGGTCGACCATTTCGATCGCGTAGCGCTTGAGGTCGCGGGGCAGCCCGCCGGCCAGGCAGTGACAGAGGTAGCCGAACTGTTCGGGGAGGCCGATCAGCCTGAGGGCAATCCACAGCCGGCTTTCGTCCAAGGTGAAGTGCTCGAGACGGATCATCTCGCTGAAGGCACTGTCGAAAGCATCCCGGACGGCCAGACCGCGCTGCTCGAAGTTGAGGACGGCGTCGTCGGAGACCGACACGAAGAACAGGCAGCCGGGGACGTCGAAGATCGCTTTGATGTCGTTGACGAACTGGTGCGCCTTCTCCGGTTCGCCGATCTTGTCGAGCTCGTCGATGGCGATGATCAGGTGGTGCTCGGACACGCCTTCGTCCTGAAGACGCTGCGACGCGAACGCCGCGAACTCCCGGAACTTGGCCACGACCTCCGGATGGGTCAGCTGTTGCTCGGCCCGCTGGGTGGACCAGGTGCGGCCGGCTTCCCCTTTGAGCGGCATGCTGAGCTTGCCGGACCAGCCGGTGGTGTAGGTCTGCAGGAACCGGATCCGGTCGAGCTGCTTCCTCGTCTGCCGTTCGAGCGCCGCCAGCCCGCGCAACCGTCGACGCCGGGGAATCCCGGCAAGGGTCGTCGTGACCGAGGTGAGCAGCCGGCCGATCACGCCCAGCGGGATCAGCGCGAGGACGGCCAGCGCGATGAGGTGCCTCGGCGGCCGGCCGGTCCACAACAGGCTCACCCCGCTCGGGAAGCCGGCGATCGAACGCCGGACCAGAGCGGTGATGTCACCGGCGAAGCGGGAAAAATCTTCGCCCCACAGCAGAAAAGCCGTGCCCGAACAGACCAAGGCGAGCGCGAGGCCGCAGGCGATCCGAAGCACGGCGGCCCGAGCGCGACGGCCTTCCCCCCGTCGGGGCGAGCCCACTCGTTCGAGGACCGCGCGGCAGAGAAGAGCGTGAAGATGCAGGACGAAGTCGCGAGCCTCGTAGTTCGCCGGCGCCGAAGCGACGACGACGAACGGCGGCGGGCTCCCCGGGCTGGTGTGCAGGCCGCGGGCGATCGAGCGGATCGCGGTGGTCTTCCCGACCCCGCGGTGCCCGGCCAACGCCACGGCGACGGAGTCGGCCCGGCTCAGGACGCGGGCCAGCCGCCTCGTCCCGGGCGTCTGGACCACGTTCGATTCCGTCTCGCCGTACAGGCCGGCGATCTCCTGGAAAACCAGCCTTCCGCCGTGGACCACCGCACGGTTCCGGCGGATGAACTCCCCGATCTCAGGGAGGACGACCTCCTGCTTCACGGCCTGCCGCCGCGAGCCGAGGCCGATCAGATCCTCGTGCGGCACCATCTGCCCGAATTCGCGGACGCTGGTGACCGGGAACAGCTCCGGGACGTGCCGCAGGGCGATCGAGCCGGACAACAACGCCACGCCCAGCAAGCCGGCCACACTGATCACCGGGAACGGCATGGTCAGCTGCGGATCGCAGTAGGCAAGCACCGCCACGTAGCCGAAGCTCATAAAGGCTGCTCCGAGGAGCCAGCCGATCTTCCCGGGCGTCAGGTCGCGAAGGCGCGACGGGCGCTCCGCCGAGTCGGGCCGCCGCGCGTACTCGTCCTGCGCCATGCGAACGCGGGCGAGCGCGGACTCGCTGCTCATCACCGCCTGCTTGGCGTCTTCGGCGCGGAGGGCTTCCGCACTCAGCGCGGCCTTGATGTCCTCCTCGGTGAGGGCTTCGTCGAGCATGACCTCCAACGCGAGCCGAGCGGTCCACAGCTCGAACCCGTCGGTCATCGCACTGTCCCAATCGAGCAGCACGCTGGGGACCAGCGAGGTGGGTGGGTCGCCACGCGCAGCTGCTCGGTTGGCTTCGTCACGCCAGCCGGCCAACCCGCGAGATTCGCGGCTGGCGTGACCCGGGTACCCCAATTCCGCCTCCGTCCGGTCTGCCGGCTTCCTGGAAGTCGCAGTGGAGAGGCGAAGTGCTACACGACGGAAACTGTCGGTCACAGCCCGGCCGGGTGGCGTGTGCCGCGTCCGGTCACGCCGGGGTCAGTTGCCATTGCTGGTTGGGGCCGTTGTTCGCCGTCCACTGGACGACCTGGGCGCCGTCGGTGGTGGACTGGCCGTAGACGTCGGCCACCAGTCCGCTGTCGTGGCCGGTGATCGCGTAGTACCCGTCGCCGGTGGGGCGCAGGTACCACTGCTGGTTCGTTCCGCCGTTGGCCGACCACTGCTGCAGCTGCAGTCCCACCGTGGTTGCGGAACCGTTGACGTCGAGGGCCTTGCCGCTGGCCGTGTAGCGCAAGGTATAGGCGCCGCCTTGGGCCGGGGCGATGGTCCACGTGGCGTTGCCCGTCTGCTGGACCGCCTTGGCGCCGTCGGCCGTGGCGTTGCCGGCGATGGCCAAGGGCTTGCCGCTGTGGCGGTTGACGATGCGGTAGGTGCCCGGAGCCGGGCCCATGGTCGAGCCGCCCAGGGTGAAGTACTCGGCCGCGTCGGTGAACGTTGTCGTGCCCGCCTTGGCCGTCGACAGGACCAGGTACACCCGCGAGCCGGTGGCCGGGGTGGTGAACGACACCGGCTGGGTCACCCGGGCGCCCGCCGGGATCGCCAGCGTTGCGCCGCCGGACGCGATCGCCGTTCCGGTCGGGCTGTCGAGGCGGGCGCTCCAGGTGAAGTCCACCGCCGTGCCGGTGAGGTCGTCGTTGAACACGGTGACGTTGCGGGTCACCGGGGCGTTCCCGGCGTAGCCCGGCACCGCCTGCGGCAAGGGGAACGTGCCGCTCGCGTCCGAGACACCCGATGCCGACCAATAGGGCAGGTCGATCGCGGCCACCGGGTTGAACGCGGCCTGGACGCGCTGGAACTGCGGGTTGCCCCACGGGTCCGGCAGGTTGTCCGCGCCGTAGATCGGGTGGCCGCCCTCCTCCGGCGTGAAGTCGGTGGACCGCACCCCCGGGATGACGCCCGCCCACGCGGACAGCAGCGTGTACGGCCGCAGGTCGTTGGCGCCCTTGCCGCGCTTGGCGGCCGTTGCCGTGGCGAACCATGCGAAGCCCTGCTTGGTGTTGCACTTCGGCCAGATGTACTCGCCCTCGCCGTCGGGACGGCCGGGCACCGACGGCACCCGCTCGCCGTACTGGCCGGTGCCGTCGAGGTAGTGCGCGAAGACGGCGAAGTTGGGCTGGTTCATGTTCGGGTACCTGCTGGGCGAGTCGGCGCCCGGGGCGGCGTCCACGCTGATCGGGCGGGTGCCGTCCGCGCCGTTCACCGCCGCGTACAGGTCCTGCTCGAACTGCTCGGAGTCGTTGCTGAAACTCGGCTCGTTCGCCTGGCTCCAGCGGACCACCGCCGGGTGGTTGCGGTCCCGCAGCGTCAACGCCCGGACGTGGTCGACCATGGCGTCGTGCCCGCCGGCGAAGTCCTCCGCGCCGCCGCGGACGCCGCTCTCGTCGATGATCATCAGGCCCAGCTCGTCGGCCACGTCCAGCATGTACGGGCTTGCCGGTTCCTGGTGGACCCGCACGACGTCGAAGTTCAGCCGCTGGTAGTTGTCGACCGCCTGGGGCCAGCCGGGATTTTGCGCTGACGGCGGGAGAAAGCCGGGCAGCGTGTCGTAGGCGTCGCCCTTGCCGCCGTTGTTTATCCGGTCGTAGTCGGCGCCCTGGAGGTTGTCGCCGCGGTAGTTCACGCGCACGCCGTTGAGCTCGAAGTACTCGCCGTTCTGCCGGCTTTCGCGGAACCCGAACCGGTAGGAGGTGTCGCTGGTGCGCCCGTCGTCGGTGGTCGCGTGCACCGCCAGCCGGTGCAGCTGCGCCCGGTACCCCGGGCGGTAGGGCACGTTCGGCCACCAGTACGAGGCCGGGCCGAGGTTCCACGCGACCGGGCCGACGGTCGCCTGGGCCGTCGAGTGGGCGGGCACGCTGATCGTCCGGCTCGGCAGGGCCGGGTAGGCGAACGAGCCGCCGCCTTCCGAAGCGAGCGTCCCGGTGAGGGTCACCGACCGGGCGGTGGCGGAGGTGTTCGTCACGGACACGTCGTAGCTCAGGGACTGGTTCGCCACCGACGTGCGGACGAACGCGTCGCTGACCGACACCGCCGGGTACGTCCGCAGGAACGCCGACCGGAAGATGCCCTGCGGCACGGCTTCCGACCAGTCGGCGGCCACCGGGACCAGGTACTTGCCCGCGCTGTTGCGCAGGGCACCGCGGCCCTTCACCGCCACGCTGATCGTGTGCGTGCTGCCCGGCGCGGCGAACGCGGTGATGTCGAACTCCGACGGGGTGAACGCAGTGGTCCGGGTGGCGACCACCCGCCCGTCCACCGACAGCGTCGCCTGGTGGTTGACCGCGCCGAACTCGATCCACACCGACTGCGGCTGCCCCGAATCCGGCACCGTCACGCTGCGGGCGTAGACCGCCTCGGTGACGTCGGTGAACCCCTGCTTGTACCAGCCGCCTCCGGGCACGATGATCGACGTCGTCGCCCGGCCCGCCGGGGTGAAGCTCCACGTCCCGGCCAGGTCGACCGACCCGAGCGCCCCGTTGCCCGCGGCGACACCGTCCACTTGCGACACCGAGGCGGCCGGAACCGGCGCCGCGATACGCGCACCCGCCGCCGGAGGCGAAGCCGGGAGCGCGATGAGCAACGCCAGGAGCACCGGCAAGCCGCGCCGGAGGTGTCGTCGCATGACACGAGCCTCTCGTCGGGAGTGGAGCCGAGCGGGATTCGCAGCAGCACCGGAAAGGCACGCTGTCGGCGGAAAGCCGGGTCCCATGACAGCACCCGGCCGGGCACACCGTCAAGAAAGCAGGCTTGTTTTCACGGTGTATCCGGCACTTCTGAAAGTTTCCCCGGTACTCCTCGGCCCGCGGCTCTGGCCGAGCAGGTAGCCCGGCAGCTCGAGGAACGACGCGACCACGTCGGCCGGGCTGGGACGAGGAATCGCTCGATGGAGTGCGCCACGAACACGACCATCCTCGGTTGCTCCAGCTGGATGCGTTGCAGCTCCCCGGAAAGCTCGGCCCGGGTCAAGGCGTCCAGCGCCGAGAACGGCTCGTCCATGAGGACTTCCGCTCCAGGCCGAAACCCGCTGGTCGCATGGACAGGCCGGCGGCCCCGCTCAGCCCGGGGCCAGCTCGGCGATCTCCGGCGCGGACCAGCGCTCGCGCACCCCCGGCCGCCCGGCCAGGTACTCGGCGATCTTCGGGAGGGGCCAGCCGTGGGCTTCCCGCAGCCCGCCCACGATCATGGCGAGGTAGGCGGCCGACGGCGGGTTCTTCTCGATCTCCGCCGCCGACCAGGGGGCCGTGAACGTCAGGACGGGACAGCCGTCGAGGTCGCCGAGGTGCAGGAGGGTCTCGTAGCGACCCGGCCCGAGCTGGTCGCGGCCGGTGCCGAGCACGGTGGTCAGGTCCAGGTCGGTGTCGGGATCGCGGTACATCTCCTGCGCCGCGATGTCGGAGAACTGCCCGGCGGTCACCAGGTACGACCGCATCGCCGCCCGGCCCGGCAGCTGCGGGTCGAAGAACGCCCGGCCGCCGCCCCACACCGCCGACTCGGTGGCGAAGTAGACGCCGCCGGGAAACTCGCTCGCCACGATCCGGCGCGCCGGACCACGGTCGCGGCACCCGGCGTAGTGCCGCTGGGCACCCAGCGGCGTCCCGCCTTCGAGGTAGCACCGCAACCGCGCGGAGTACATGTTCGACCCGTAGCTGGCGTACCAAACGAGCGGCGGTGACCCCATGGCACCACGGTAACGGGCCGGCCCGGTTACGCGCCGAAGTGCCCCAGCCGGGCCGCGGCCGACCTGCTCCGGGAGATGCTGATCAGCCCACCGCGAGTTCGGCCGGCACGACCGCCGCGAAGCGGTACGCCGCGGCCGGGCCCGCGGCGAAGTCGCCGCGCCGGACCAGGATCGCGATCAGGCTGGGCATGACCGTCTGCACCTCGCGATGGAGACGCACCCGCGGCGCCCGGCCGTCCGCCGCGACGAGCACGTTGGCGAGGCCGAGGGCGTACACGGCGGGGGCGCGGGGGGGCGGGGCGCGGGGGGGTGCGGCCCCCCCCGCGCCCCCCCCGCCGCGGGGCCCCGGCA